>JBKEFO010000065.1:0-12701 GCA_046709585.1 Marivirga sp. | reverse complement strand
TTGCACACCCTCATTATGTAAAGCCTCAGCTTACTTTGGAACCAACCATACTTTCTGGTAAAGAAATAGGCCATCCACTGATTAAGCATGACGATCGCGTCAGCAATAATTTTGAAATGGCTAATGTAGGGAGTGTCAGTCTTATCACTGGCTCCAATATGAGTGGAAAAAGCACCTTTGAGCGGTCTTTAGGGGTAAATATTATCTTGGCTCAAATGGGAGCGGTATGTTGTGCGAGCGAATTACTTTTAAGCCCACTTCAACTCTTTACGAGCATGCGTACTGAAGACAATTTATCGGAAAACACCTCTTCTTTCTATGCAGAGCTAAAACGGCTGAAGCAATTAGTAGACCTAACAAAGTCGGCACCAGAGACACCAATTTTCTATTTGCTAGATGAAATCCTAAAAGGCACCAACTCTGAAGATAGAAATAAAGGCGCCGAAAGCTTAATCAAGCAGCTCATGAAGACCAACAGCCTCGGCTTAATTAGCACACACGATTTGTCCTTAGCCAAATTAACAGAGCAGCTAGATCTTTTTGCTAACTACAGCTTTAATAGTGAGGTAAAAGGTGAGGAGATTTTATTTGATTATAAACTGCATGATGGCCCTTGCCATACCTTCAATGCAGTGCCATTAATGCGTAAAATGGGTATAGAAATTATAGACTAATTATTTCTTTTTTAAGGTGACGTACTCGAGGTTAGCATCAAAGATCAGTACTGCTTCTTGAATTAATCGAATAGCGTTAAGATAAAATATCGGGTTTACCTTATCAGCGGTATCTGTTATTTTATGATAGTCCTTATGGTCATCCACACCGAAATATACAAAAGGTATTCCCATACTATGAAATGCGCCATGGTCCGAAGATTGAACCCAGTTGGGTTTATCTTTGGGCTTATCTGCTCCATAAATCATTTTAATACCTTTCCCTTGAGCAGCTTCATCAATGTACACTTTAAGCTGAGGATAAAAGTAGGTGCCGACAGCAAACAACTCATTTTTGTCTCCTCTGGCCACCATATCCATGTTCACATTTAACTTCACTAGGCTGCTATCCAAAACGGAGGAACTCACAAAATGCTTGGCTCCTAATAGCCCTATTTCTTCGGCATCAAAAAAAGCGAAGATGATATCGTGCTCTGGTTGGTTTGCACTAAAATATTTAGCCATTTCCAGCAAAGCAATGGTTCCGCTTGCATTGTCATCTGCGCCATTGAAAACTTGCACGCTGTCCTTCATCCCTACATGGTCATAGTGGGCAGAGATAACAATAATTTCATCACTAGAATAGCCTTCTACGTAGGCTAATATATTTACACCCATTACCGTGTCCTGCGACTTTAAAGGTATTTCAAAAGACTGAGTATAGTCTGGCACGTAAGCCGGCACGCCAGAATGTACCAAAGAATTGATAATGAAATTCCTTGCCTTGTTAATGCCTAAAAGCTGTTTTGTTGACCTGCCTTGCATTGAATCTGCAGAAAAGGCGAACAACTGTTGCATAACCGTGGTCGAATCTGGAAAGCTTGCTGTCGTTTGCTCCTGACAAAATACTGAAGAACTAAATCCAGATATCAAGATAAATACAATTAACTTAGATACTCTTTGAAGGTGCATAAGCAGTCATTTATTACGTAACAAAATTATATATAATGTAAGAAAGATTCAGACGTTTAAGGGAAAACCTTTAATTTCCACCATCAATATTTTAGCACATGCAACTGAGGCACTTTTTTACTATTATTTTCTTCCTTTTTAGCCTACAACAAAGTATAGGCCAAAATGTATTTCCTTTTTTTAAAGAAAAGTCCATTTTACCTGAAAACCTTCTTAAAACCAGAACAGTGGTATTTATGAATGTCAATAACTTAAAATGGGAAGACGAGGCCAAGATACTACATAAAAAACTAAGAGTGGTAGGTATTGATGCAGTAGCCTATTATGCTTTAGCAGATATCCTCTCGGGTCACGACGCAACCAATGCATTTTATAATGATATTAGCAGCAGGAGTATTTCTAGCATGGTAATTATCAATAAAAATGACGTGGGCCAATACACTGCGTATATAGGTGATTTTGCCGATGGAGGCAGCTTCTTTGAACCTGGAATGGAAGTTTACCAAATTAGTGCTGATGATTTAGAAAAACTAGGCGCCCTCCTGGTTATGAAGGTTGACCAGGCTAAGTTGGAAAGAGAGAACTTTCTAATTATAGATATTCCCGAAATATTTAAGCGCACAAATGTGATCAAAACGAGAAGGGTAGCTGACTACAACCCTGATCTAAGAATAGATAAGTTAGCTGTTCCAAGATTTGAAGGAGGGGTAATGGTAAGTCAGAATATAGACTCACTAAACGCTTCTTTAGACTCCATAATGGCTAAGAATTATCCTTTTCGATATGGTTTAGTAGACTCCGATATTACTGACGATGAAATGATCAGTCAAGGTTACCTAATGGTCTTAAGAAAATTAGAAAATAATATTGAAAGCTTAAAGCGCATGCTCGGGTATGAGATTATTGAAGATGAAACAGTGCATATAAGTATTAAGAAAGGTGATCCTGACCAACTAAAAAAGATTTTCGCCAAACAAAACGGACACAAATACTATGTGCAACAATTATACACAAAAGATATTTACCTCGGTAATGAATGGGACGCTGATACCACGTGGGAGGAAGCCCTAAGGAATCATATTGCCAATTTAAAAGTCGATCAAAAAAGATAAGCCCTAAAATATAAATAACGTACTATCGATGCTTTGGCTAACGGCGATATTGCCTAGCTTTCTTGCGCCCCTGCCAGAAGATAAGAAAAGGTCACCATAACGTTCATACTCTGTCCACTCGCTTGATAAACTTGGTAGTGAATCGGTTGCCTTGCTGAAATAGTCCCACTGCAATATGAGCTTAGTTTGAGGATCGATATAAGCATAGTATTTGTTTTCAGGAGTAAAACCAACCTCATCAAAGCTTAAAGCAATAATTTCAGCTTTTTTCCCGCTAACAGTCGTATCGCTTCCTACATAATGAAGTTCAACACCAGGATCCATTAGCTTAAATGGAAATACCAACCAATAAGCATCATTTACCCAGATCTGCTTACCTCTATCAATATAATTGATCAAAGAATCGGGATCTTTTATTAATTGATTTCTGAGCATAACCTGCCCTGTGTCTTCCTGAATATTAATAATATACGTACTCTCCTCCCGAGGATAATCTATCCGAACCAAGCCAGTGTATTTGTCCCAAACCAAATCTCTGCTGCCTAAAAAATTCCAGCTGATATAACGTGCCTTATTCCATGCCTCCTTACCACCATGTGCAGCAATTACCGTTTCTGCCAGCAATACAGCCTTAGGATCAGATTTGCTAGCATCGAAGCTTGCTTGATCAATGCTAGCTTCTTGACTCAGCAGTGCCTTATCACTGGTTTCCTGTGCTTGCTTGCTACAAGAGAAGAATAGAAAAAGTGCCGAAGTAAGAGTGATCGTATAAACTAGTTTTTTCATCTTTTGAAGTTGATAAGTTTCCGTAAAAGGTCAAAATATAAGCTGAAGTACAAAAATGCTATCATGAACCAGATGACGGCCATATTGAAACCTAGCGTATCAAAATAATAGCCTAAAAAGTATTTCTTGCCAGTATAAAACTGTGTTCTGAAATCAAGCATATGTTTAGGCTGAGGACTCATAAAGATCGGATATATCTTCTGGATAAATTTCCCTTCATATTCTACCAACCTATCCGGATCGTTGGTATTTTTTACCATGCTCGCTACGGCTTGGTTATAATAGTGAGATTTCAAATAGGTAAATCGCGCTTTTCGCTCAACAGTATTGGTGAGTATATAAATCCCCTTCTCCTTTTTACTGCTCGCTTCATTATATCTGTTGTTGTAGAAGCGGTTTAGTGATTTTAAAAACTGATCTGTTTTATCGCCTGTCCATTCATCAAAATCTGATGGCGTTAATTTATGAAAAGCATCGAACTGATTTTCTCCAACTATTTTAAGCTCTAAGCCAATTTCCCGATTTAACAGATTGACTGTATTTTTAAATACTTCGCTCTGTTTTTGATCCATATGATTAGCTAAATAATTCAGCTTAGTCTCCAAAGCAGGAATATAATAAACTGTTTTATATTCTGCTTCAGCCATTGTCTGATCTAATGGATAAAAAGGCTCATTGTATTCATTAAGCTTATATTGTGCGACCATTGCCGCTTCAAAAGCCCAACGCGAAGCCATCAATTCACCCACTAATGGCACCTGATCAGGCACTGTAATTTGTGGGTTCAAATAATCAAACTTCACTACTACTCCACTTAAAATCAATTGTGGTATTAATAAAATGGGTATTAATATATAAATGGTAATGGCCGAATTAAATGCCGACGAAATATTAAGCCCCAACAAATTAGCAAAGCAAGCGACTGAGAATAATATGCCCCAATAAACCATATTTAGGCCATCTATCTCTAGTATGATGTCGCCGATTAACACGTAAGTAAGTGTTTGAATAGCTGAAAACATAAATAGAATGCCTATTTTTGAAATCAGATAACTACTTCTACTAAGATGAAGAAAAGATTCTCTCTTAAGTATCTTTCTATCTTTAATAATCTCCTCCGCACTTACTGTTAACCCCATGAATAAGGCCACAATGATACTCATAAAGAAGAATGCTGGAATATTAGCGTTTTCAGAAAACAAGTACTGATTTCCTTCTCCATCAGGATAGTACCTAATAATATAGGCCAACAATAAGGCTAATAATGGCGCTTCCAGAAGGTTGATTAGTAGATACTGTTTATTAGCTAATTTAGACTTAAAGTCACGCTGAAAAAACAGTTTTATCTGATGAAACCAATTGGGAATATGTAGCTCTGGGTGTGGCAGCTCGTCCGTTGCATCCAGTGATTGAATATTTGCCTGCTCAGCGAATAACTTATTCCACTTATTTGGCGACACTTTTCTTTCCGTCGTAACCTTTCCATACTCATCAACCACCTTGGTTTCAATGATATTAAATATCTGCTCAGGATTTACATTGCCACATTCAATACAAGCACTTTCATTTCTATCAATTGCATGGGTAAGGTGCTTGAAATAAGTTACCGCCTCCACAGGGTTTCCATAATAAATTTGGAACCCTCCCACATCTAAAATCACCAATTTGTCAAACATCCTGAAGATATCAGATGACGGCTGGTGAATAACTACAAAAACCATTTTTCCCTTTAGACTCAACTCTTTTAGTAAGTCCATGATATTTTCAGAATCACGTGAAGACAAGCCTGACGTAGGCTCATCTACAAACAAGACCGACGGTTCTCTTAGTAGCTCCAGGCCAATATTCAATCTTTTCCGCTGACCTCCACTAATCGTTTTATCCAAGGGTGACCCGACACGAAGGTGTCGCGTTTCTGAGAGTCCTAAAGCGCTAAGGGTGGATGATACGAGCGAATTAATTTCCACACTATTTTTATTGCTAAAGCATAACTTAGCGGCAAAATAGAGGTTTTCCTGTACCGTAAGCTCTTCTATTAATAAATCATCCTGTGGTACATACCCTATAATTCCTTGAATGGCCTCTGGCTGCTGGTGGATGTCAATTCCATTAATGTACACATGACCAGAAGAGGGGTGCTCATTTCCATTTAAGACGTTCAATAAGGTAGACTTTCCAGAGCCTGACGCACCCATTAAACCTACGAGCTTTCCCGTTTCTTCAACTATATTGATGTCGTTTAAACCTTTTTTTCCATTTGGAAAGACAAAGTCAATATTCTTAGCTTCAAAAGTAATATTGGCAGAGTCGGCTCCTTGTTTAAATCGACTTACAATATCACTGTAATAAATGCTTTGGGATTTTTCTCCTTTTATTGTACTACCAGGAGGAAATAGTGTGCTTGCATCGTTCCTTAGGGGCACACCGTTCAACGACAGCTGTGTGGCACCTAAATATTTAACAAAATACATTTCTGTTTCCGGTAAATACAGCACCGCCAAAAAACCATCTATATTAGACTCCTCAAAATGATGCGCCACCGTCGGAAGCTTTCCTGAAGGCGATGAGATAACTAAATAATTTTCTTTGTCAAATGCCTCTATAGCCTCTGCCAGCGCAAAGTCTTTAATGGCTTTCGTTAAGCTTGCTGGTACATTGATTTTTTCCGTTACTGAGTTTAAAATAGCCGTTTCTTCCTCCGCTATCTCTCCATCTGCCAAGATTAACTCCAAGAGCTGTAATACTAGAATTACCTTCTGATAGTAGGTGAATTCTGCTTTTATAGTTCTACATATAGATTCAATCCGATTAGGATCTTCATCTTCTTGCGTACCAATATGCTTTGCAAAGCCGTCAAAAGTCTGCATATGTCGCTCTGCTGATTCTTCACTCAAATTGCCTTCAAGGAAGGACTTGATGGCGGCTCGCTCATCAATTGTTACGGAACCTTTTTTTGCTATTATCGCAAATAATTCAAGAAGGGCGCCAAGTAATTTTTCGCTCATGGTTAGTGCTTATCGGACAGTCAATAGGTCAAAAGAAAGCCCAACAAATGCTGGGCTTTAAAAGAAATGGTGAAGATTTTATCCGGTAATATTATCTCTAATCATACCTACTTTGTTGGTTAATTTATCAAGTGCTTCATCTTTTAACAATAAGTCACCTCTTCCGTCATCCATGATCTGCTTCACATTAAGGTTTTTATACTCCTCTTTTAATTCATTTAAGTCTCCAACGATTTTACTAATAGCCTCGTCTTTGTCAACACTTTTTAATAGTGCTATTAAATCAATTAATGGCTCTTCTTGCTTCAAAACAACATCAACTAAAGGAATAAGTATTAAAGTCTTTACATCCTCTGGCAAAAGATCGTCAGGATAATTTTCAATTAAAGCGGTAGCAATATACAGTCCTTCAACAAATGAGCCCGCTAATAGTAAAGCGGCTACTTTAGGCCTGTTAGTAGATTTCAAATGGTTATCAGCATGAGTCACTGCATTGTTGATAATATTTACCAGAGAATCAGTATTTCCTAAATTGCCTTCAAACCTAGCGATCGTCGACGGACTAAATGCACTAGAAAGTGACAGTTGGTCTGCCATCGGCTTTATTTCACTTACATACTTTAAAGCTTCTTGAGACTTATTGTAGGTGCTCAAGTACGCTACATCTGTTGCATAAATGCCTAAGTTTAGCGCAGCCTTATCACTACTAGTATATGATTTCATCCTTTTTAAATCATGCAAGAGGCTTGGATTATATTCAGCACCTGTTTCCATTAGTAAATAAGGTATTTCTGATGGTGCTGGCATTTCTGCTATTACTTCTTTCACTTTCTCTGCAACCTCTGCCTCTGCTTTATCGAAAGCTTCAGTATTTTTTTGCGCTTCTTTTTCTTGTGGACTACATGCTATATTAATTAGCAGAAAGCCTAAGAGTGCAAGTTTAACAGTCAATTTCATAGTTATTGGTTTTAAATGGTTTTTCAAAGTGATCATAATTTAGATAAAAATTATTCATTAAGCGCAGTAATTTGACACCTTTTTTGAGAGAAGCCGTATTATGTGTATATACATGTAATTAAGTTACCATTATGAATCCAACAATTTATAAAGCTGAGAACCGAGGTCATGCGAATCACGGATGGCTCAATAGCCACCATACTTTTAGTTTTGCAAGTTACTACAACCCTGAAAAAATCCATTTTGGCGCCTTGCGGGTGCTGAACGATGACCGAATTGATGGAGGCACTGGCTTCCCTAAGCACCCTCACGACAACATGGAAATTATTTCAATACCTCTTTATGGTGATTTAGCGCATGAAGATAGTATGGGTACCAGCGCTACGATTAAAGAAAATGAAGTACAAGTGATGTCTGCGGGAACCGGCGTAGTTCACTCTGAGTTCAACCACAATAAGGATAAAAAAACTGAGTTCTTACAAATCTGGGTATTTCCAAAGGCTCAAAATGTAAAGCCCCGGTATGGACAGCATCATTTCAAGCCAGAGGATAGAATTAATAAATTTCAATTAATTGTTTCTCCAAATAAAGAAGAACTAGACACATGGATAAATCAAGATGCATGGTTCCATTTAAGTAACTTCAAGGCTGGTTATAAAGACACATACCATTTTAAAAAGAAAGGCAATGGCTTATTTCTTTTTCTACTGGAAGGAGAGCTAACAGTAGCAAATAACCAATTGAAAAAAAGGGATGGTATTAGTTTTACCGAAGTAGAAGAGATTGAAATACAAGCTAGTTCAGATGCTAATTTCTTGTTAATGGAGGTTCCTCTGAAATGGTGATTTAATCAATAGCGGTTATCAATTGGACAAAGAGGTTGATTTCAAATCGACCTCTTCTATCCCCACAGATCTTTACTCATCGCTGAAATTTGATTCCTAGCAATAAACAAACCTATGAGGTAGACGCTACGGTCTCTATGAAAGCTTATCGCTATTACAATAGGTACCACAATATTTTTACTGTCCAATTCCTCAAAAAAAAGTTGCTAAGCAAGGCATAACTACAGCTTTTTGTGTAAAATTTACACCGCTTTAATGTTATCTAGGCTGGTCTCTATTCCTGTTTAGTAATTATTTCTCAACCTTCTATTTTTCATCTGCTCTTGCTGCCCTTGTCTTTCTTTTAAACGCTCAATCAACATCTGCCTAAAGTCATCTTCCGCTTTTTTTAGGGCTAATAGCTGCTTATTTGAAATAACTGTAGTTAGTTTTTGCGCGTACTCCCTCTCCAAGGCAACTTCCCGTTCTTTCAATGAAAGCCCTACCTCCAACAGTTTCTTGCTCTCTCCTTCAGTCATCCCCTCTTCTTTAAACCGCTGTCTAGCTTGCCTGTATTCTGTTTTCAACCCTTCCCTTTTTTTTGAGTACTCACGGTAAATCGGCCAGAATTTTTCTGCTTGATCAGGTGTCAGGTCTAGTCTATTATTGATAAGCGCAATCCGTGCACTCTCAATCTTTGCTCGTGCGTTCTGGCTTTGCGCTATCAAATTGAAGCCAAGAAAAACTAGCAGAAGTATATATCGTAATTTTTTCATAATTTTTATAATGTATAATATTCTAAAAGTACCTCTGCTTCTTCATCAGAAACATCAAACTGCATCATCTCGATATCCAACTCAAATCCACCAGTACTTAACTCAGCAATTATCTCATCAGTATTGAGGTCGGAATTTATTAAATATGCGATAATTTCCTGTTCAGAAACCCCACTTAGCAAATCCTGTGATTCTTCTTTTGTTTGCATCATCGGAAAAATATAAAATAACAATAAACATGCTGCCGCCGCTATTGCAACGCCTATAACCCACCAATTTTTCATGACCGGCTTTTTCGCTCGTTCTTCTAGCTGGTCAATATGATCAACTACTTCTCCTGGTAGCTCCTCAAAGTAATTAGCCGGTGCTTCATAAGTAGCCTTAACTTGTAAGTCACTGAGCCTAAACATCTTCTTACCGTCTTTATTCCCCTTCTTCTTAGTCATGATGATTGATATAATTTTCTATCTTTTTTACCGCATGATGATAGCTAGCCTTCAAGGCCCCTACGCTAGTGGATGTGATCGTTGCTATTTCTTCATATTTTAATTCGTCGAAATACTTCAGCTGAAATACTAAGCGCTGCTTATCGGGCAGTTGCAACAAAGCTTTCTCAAGTTTCAGCTGTACCTCGTCTGCTGATAATTCTCCCTCCGCGGCACAGTGCGATAAAAGAACTTCTGAATAATCAACAGTTGACATTTGCTGCCTCTTCTTCCTCAAGTGTTGTAAAGCTTCATTTGTGCCGATGCGATAAAGCCAAGTAAAAAAACTCGCCCTCTCATTAAATTGCGCTCTTTTTTGCCATGCCTTAATAAAGGTTAACTGCACCGCGTCATTCGTATCTTCATGGTCTATTAACATCCGTCTAATCGTATGGTAAATTTTCACCTGATATAGCGACACTAACTGTGAGAAAGCCTGTTTAGCCGTCGCTTCATCATTGAGTTGCTGGACTAAAAGGCTTTCTGTTTTTGTCATCAATTAGTAATATGGTTAAATATCAAGTTATATAAAAAGTTTCTAGTTACGACTTCGTGATCATATGGGACTTTCCATTGATGATAATTTCAATGCTATTATCACAACTACCGTCACCATATAGTACCGTTCTTGTTCTATTTCTCTGTTCACCTATATAATTAATCTCTTTTTCACCTGACACCCGCATAAAACCTCCGGATTCGGCGCATGCTGCATCAGCAATAATTGGTGTTTTTATTTCTGATTCAAAAGACCTACCTCTACTGTCTACACCTTGCATACTACCTGAGATACTTGTTATTAAAGGCATACCATCACCTACTCCTTGTAAAAATTCCCGTGTTCGCTCCCCATTTAAGGTAAAAGTTTCTTCATTTGGGAAAATCACTGTATAATTGATCAAAGAGAAACTATTTTCGTAGTTGCCAGCTTCATTCATCACGAACCGATCTATCGCTATAGTACCCAACACTTGCTTATTGTTCACAAAGTAATTTTCAAAGCTTATCACCTTACTGCTGCCTATTTCTTCAAACCCTTCGGTGTAAGCCACATAAATGATTCCACTTCTTGTTCTACCATAGGGGCCAACGCAACCCTCACCGAAGTCGATGCGCAAAGTTTTACTCGCTTCATCCCATGAAATAACAGCACAGGAGTCTCTACCGATCATCCTGTGCGAACTATCTGTGTAAGTAGCTGCTGTCGTAAAAACGATATCTAAATCCTCGTCAGCATATGTTTCTGCAATCGTATTGTTTTCCACCATTTCTATCTCCTCGTCATTCGATAGTGCTGCTATCTCTTCATCCATCGTGTCACATGCGGAAGCAAATAATAACACCATCAAAATAACCATATTGACCTTC
The DNA here is from genome assembly GCA_046709585.1 of Marivirga sp. Lineage (GTDB taxonomy): Bacteria > Bacteroidota > Bacteroidia > Cytophagales > Cyclobacteriaceae > Marivirga. The sequence goes on along the minus strand of JBKEFO010000065.1, from coordinate 1,763 downwards.
GTAAATTGTTCCCAATTAAATCTCTTTCTTGTTTCCATTTTCTTATTTTTAAATTTGTTTGATCTTTTGATACATCTAAAAGCGAAAGGTTTAATTGAAGGATAAAATAATGAGCGATACACCAACCATTAAAGCAGTAAAATTAAAAGCAGTAAAATTCTGTGCCTACCAAGAAAGAACGCAGCAACAGCTCCGAGATAAACTTTATCAATGGGGACTGTATGGTGATGATGTCGAAGAGGTGATTGCCTTTGCAATATCAGAAAGGTTTATTAATGAGGAGCGCTTTGCACAATCATACGCCTCAGGGCACTTTCGACTAAAAAAATGGGGAAAGCTAAAAATTAAAAATGGCCTAGGCCAAAAGGGATTATCCAACTACTGTATAGAAAAAGGCATGGCGGAAATAAATCAGGCTGAATATATAAGCACTATTGAACAGCTTTTAGCACAAAAATACCGCTTGTTGAAAGACAAGGAAAAATATATAAAAAAACAAAAAGCAGTTAGGCACCTCATCCAAAAAGGCTACGAATCTGAATTAGTATGGTCAAAAGCGAACGAACTATTTCAATAGATCTATGGCCTCTTTACTTAGGTTTACTGCTTTTAGTTTAAAATGAATTACAATGGTTCTATTGGTCACCCCTTTAAATAAGGGGTTTAACACTAAAGCAGCCATATCCTCGGCATCTTCCAGTATTCCCGATTCTATAGCTTCAGTTTTTATTTGACACTCCACCTTTCTATAAACTTTATTGATGAATTCACCGGACTTTTTAGAATCCCTGCTTGTTTCCAAATCATAAAAACTACTTTTATCCAAGTCTACTTTATAATAACATAGTTCAGGCTTAGGGAGGGTAATATAATGGTATCCTTTTCTATTTGAAAATCGCTAAGCTCTAGTTTAGTTAAATCAACACAGGCAACTGCTTCTCCTTTTGCAATGAGGATCGCTTTCTGATCTTGACCGGCAGGGAAGTAACTCCAACATCCAAGTAGCAGTTAGCAAGCTCCCCCGCTTCAATCACTTCCTTAAAACGATACTTCACCAGTTCTAATTTACCAAGCGCTTCTATTTCTTGTAAACTAGTCGTCTGCTCAATAGAAAATTTTTGAGGCGTTACAGAGGTGGTCATCCGTCTAATCCATAAAAAGGCAAACAGTACTAGCACCAGTAACCATGGCAAGAGTCTAAAAATAGTTTTAATCCCCACGAAAGCTTTTGTTTTTGAAGCGAAAGTTTCGAATAATTCACAGTACCTTGCCTCGCAAGATATGCATTTGAACGACAGCCTTAACATACTAAAAAAACTGACGCCAGGTAAACTTGCCAACGCATTTAAGCTTTGGTACAGTTACCACCTATCCCTTCAATCTAAAAAGGGCAATATCAAGGGATTACCACTTTCCATAGCTATAGAACCCACCACCTCCTGCAACTTAAGGTGCCCCGAATGTCCCAGTGGGTTGCGCTCATTCAGCAGAGCCACTGGCATGTTACAACCTGAGGCCTTTCAACTTATGCTGGATCAGCTAAAATCCTCTCTGATAAGCATCCTTTTTTATTTTCAAGGAGAACCCTACTTGAATAGGGGTTTCTTAGATTTGGTGAAGTTGGCGAGTCAAGCAGGTATATATACTGCCACCTCCACTAACGCGCATTATTTAGATGATGAAACAGCAAAGAAAACCGTAGAAAGCGGGTTGGACCGCTTAATCATTTCCATAGACGGTGCCAGCCAAGAGACCTATCAATC
>JBKEFO010000064.1:0-12731 GCA_046709585.1 Marivirga sp. | reverse complement strand
CTGATCAATGTTTGCATGCATTAGTCTTTCTGACTCTAACCATAAGCCTAATTCTAATTGGTTTGAAGGTAGTACCTCATAGTAGTAAGTTCTATCATTTGAGGTATTGGCGTTATTAATCCCTCCAGCATTTGTAATATATTTATCAAATTCGCCACGCGCTATATTCTCCGATCCCTCAAAAAGTAGGTGCTCGAAGAAGTGAGCAAAACCTGTTCTTTTTGGGTCTTCATTTTTAGAGCCTACATGATACATTACTGATACAACTACAATAGGTGTAGCATTATCTTGATGTAGTATAACATGGATGCCATTATCCATATCGAATTCAGTAAACTCAATCTTTCTATCTTGTGCATTTATAATAAATGCTGATAGGAAAAGACAGACTGTCAAAAATTGCTTTCTTATCATTTTTCTTATTTTATGTCGTTAGTAATAGTTTACTCTTATTTAATTAATCGTGTAGTTTTCTTAATATATCTTTTGCCTCGCTCAAACTTAGCCGAGGACCAAATTTTGTCACCACTACGGAACTAGCCAAAGAAGCTAACTTACCTGCCTCTGCATAACTATGCCCGTTCGTGATACCATATAAAAATGCACCAGCAAACATGTCTCCAGCACCATTAGAATCTATGGCTTTTACGTCGTAAGGCTCTATATCGATAAAAGTATCCCCATCAAAAATAGTCGCTCCATTTTTTCCCTGAGTAATAACGAATTTCTTTGCTACTCCCTTCAAGGCTTCTCTAGCGTCCTTTATATTTTCTGTTTCCGTAAAAAGCATTGCTTCTTCTTCATTACAAAAAAGTAAATCAACAGATGCGCCAACCACTTCTTTCATTTGATCCTTAAAATATTTCACCATACTCGGATCAGAAAATGTCATGGCAACCTTTACACCATTTGCCTCAGCCATCGCTTTTGCCTTCTTCATGGCATCGACGCCAGACGGTGAAGGAACGAGGTAACCTTCGAGATACAAATACTTCGAATCCTTTAATGCCCCTTCTTGAATTTCACTTGCAGATAGATCTGAAGTAATTCCGAGATAGGTATTCATCGTGCGTTCGGCATCAGGCGTGGTCATAACCAAACATTTACCTGTAACACCTTGTGGAGCGGTTTCGGGTGTGAGGTAGGTATCGATACCATTTGCTTTTAAATCCTTTAAATAGAATTTCCCCTCAAAGTCATTGGCTACCTTACAAGAATAATAGCCCTTCCCACCAAATTGACTGGTCGCAATTACCGTATTAGCCGCTGAGCCCCCACACTGCATATGCTCCTCCTTGATATTCATAGCGGCTACAAGTGTTCGTTGTCTGTCTTCTTCAACTAAAGTCATCAAACCTTTTTCTACCTCATGGTCATTAATGAAATCATCAGTAACCTCAGTCACTATATCAACTAAGGCATTTCCTAAGCCGTATACATCATATTTTTTCTCTGACATCTCTTCTTGATTTATTTTTGGTGAAAGCTTACTACGCAAACTTCAACAGTATATTTTTATGCTTACTAAAGTGGCAAACTTACTGATTATTATGAATTTCTGAAGCAATTATTGGATAATCGGTAATTATTCCATCTACACCTTGCTCAATTAAGCGTTCAGCCACTTTCGGCTTGTTCACTGTCCATGGTATGACTTTCATGCCAGCTTCTTGCAAGGCTGCAATTGTATTCCCATCAAGTAAAATATGATTCGGGCTGTATATCTCAGGTGTAAAACCTAAGTATTCAAGATGCGATTCCCAATCGGTGTTATTCTCTATTAATGCAGCTAATTTAACTTCGGGGTGATTTTCATGCCAATACTTTAGCACATCAAAATTAAAGGATTGAATGTTCCATTGATCGGTAGGATAATTTTCTTGCAGCACCTGAAAAACTAGCTGACTATATGTGGCTATGTCTGGATGAAACTCACCTTCATTCTCTGCCTCATATTTTACCTCTACATTTAAACGCGGCAGTGAAAGTGCATGTGTTTTGGCATATAACTTAACTTTATTTAATACCGCTGAAAGTAAGGGCTTAGATAAAGAAACATGCGTTTGTTTTAAGAAACTAGGGTGTATACGTGTACCGCAATCAAAACCCTGGAGCTGCTCATAGCTCATATGGTAAATATTATATCGCTTTTCCTCTGCCTCCACAATGTCATTACCACCAGAATCTAGACAGATTAAATGGTTCATAAAGGGTTCGTGAGAGACAACCACCTGACTGTCTGCTGTAATCACTACATCCATTTCTAGAGTAGTCATCTTTTGATCCATGGCATACTGAAATGCAGGCCAAGTATTTTCCGGGAAATTACCCCTTGCCCCTCTATGGCCTTGCCAATCTATGTCTTTTAGTATTTGTTTTTTTTGTGAACAGCCTATCACTAGCACAGCAATACTAATTAATACAATTAAGTTTCTCATAAGAGGAATATTAAGTTTAATGCAAATTAGTGCATATGATCCATTTTTATAAATTCTTGGTGTTAACAATTCTATTTCATGCAATTTAGACGCTGAATATTGATTTTTTAATTCAATATTGCGATAATTTATCGCAGCGCCCACCTTCAATGTTTTCAAAAATAAAAAAATACAGCCTCTTTTTGCAACAGGCCATTAAAGGCACACAGGAAGATTTAACGAAGATCTCAATAAAAAGAGCCATTATCTTACTGTCTGTGCCTATGGTTTTAGAGATGGTAATGGAGTCTCTATTTGCTGTTGTCGATGTTTTCTTTGTAAGTAGAATTAGTACAAATGCTGTAGCGACGGTAGGTTTAACTGAGTCTGTTATTACCATCGTCTATGCTTTAGGAATTGGTCTCAGTATGGCTGCCACCGCCATGATATCTCGGCGGATAGGAGAAAAAAAACCACAAGAAGCCTCTTATACTGCAATGCAGGCAATCATCTTAACTTTTCTTATTTCCATCGTTCTAGGTGTCGTTGGTTTCATTTACGGTGAAGACATACTAGCTCTGATGGGTGGCGAAGCTGACCTAATTGCGGAAGGAAGATGGTATACCAAAATTATGTATGGTGGCAGTGGTGTAATTATGCTGCTCTTTCTGGTTAACGGTATTTTCCGAGGAGCAGGAAATGCTGCCCTGGCAATGCGCGCCTTATGGATAAGCAATATCCTTAATATGCTACTTGATCCATTATTAATCTTCGGGTGGGGGCCGATTCCTGCGATGGGTATAGCTGGTGCTGCCGTTGCCACCACCATTGGCAGATCTGTGGGCGTAATCTATCAGATGTACCACCTCCTGAAAGGAAGTGGTATTATTAATATCTATTGGCGCCATATAGCACCTAACTTCAATATGATGCTCCGAATCACAAAAATTGCCGCTGGAGGGGTCGGCCAGTTTTTAATTGAATCTGCTAGCTGGATTTTTCTGACCCGGGTGATTTCTAATTTTGGTAGTGAAGCATTGGCAGGCTACACAATTGCGATGAGAATTATAATATTTACTATTTTACCCTCCTTTGGCATTAGTAACGCAGCCGCGACCTTAGTAGGACAAAATTTAGGTGCAAAACTCCCCGATCGAGCAGAAAAATCTGTTTGGTTAGCCGCCAAGTATAATGTTATCTTTTTATCATCCGCTGGAGTGATATTCTATATATTCACCAATGAAATTGTCGGGCTTTTTACTGATAAAACGATGGTGAAAATGGAAGCGATAAAAGCAATAAGATTTATCTGCTTCGGCTATATCTTCTTTGCATATGGCATGGTGGTTAGTCACGCATTTAATGGGGCAGGGGACACGAAAACTCCCACCATCATCAATTTTGTTTGTTTTTGGATAATTCAAATTCCTATGGCCTATTATTTATCCTTTGAACTAGCGCTAGGCAGCGATGGAGTTTATATAGCCATCATCGCCTCTTTTTCTTTATTAGCAATTTTAGCCATCATTTGGTTTAAGAAAGGAAAATGGAAACTAAAAGAAGTTTAATAATTATAGATCGGAAAAGCCACTTTAAAGTTAGCACCACTACCATGCGTACTTTCTACCCAAATATCACCTCCAAGCTTATCTACCATAGTTTTAACAATATAGAGGCCCAGTCCTGTAGAATCATCTGTGCCTATAGGCTTTGCTGACAGCTGCTGATACTTTTTAAATAACCTCGTTTTATCATCATTGGTTAAACCTGGACCATTGTCTTTTACCGAAAAAATCACTCTTTCGCCTTCGAGACTAATTTTATACACTATTTGGCTCTCAAAGGGAGAGAATTTTATTGCATTAGAAACTAAATTATCTACAATTCGCTTCAGGTAGGTCTTGTCTACATTAACCCTAAGCTCATCATTAGGCGCATCTGTAATAAAAATTATATTCTTTTTAGCTGAGAGCAGTTCGTAAGGAACAAGATTCTCTCTCACAAATCTTTGCAACTCTACAGGCTCAGGATGAAATTTCTTATCATCTAAAACCATATTGTCTGTAGATAAAAAGCCCTTGACTATCAATAAACCATCTGCTACTATCTGCTTAATTAGATTAATCCTTTCTACCTGTTGTTCCGAAAGATTTTCTTGGTTATCACTCAATAACAATTGCACAACGGTATACACTTTTGCAAACGGTGTCCTTAAATCATGTGTAACCTTTCCTAAAATATCATTGTCGTCGTATTGTTGAATAATACGTGATTCCTCAGCCTCTAGGTCAGTAATGCTCTTTTTAGAGCTGGATTTTGATTGAAATTCTATCAAATTGGCATTGATCTCGTCGTAGGCTACATTAAGCGTCCTAAATAAAGAGTTTAATCGTTCATTTGCATTATATAGTTCACTGACATTATCAAAAACCCATAATTCTCCTTTGGTTTCGTCAATCCGCACGACCTTTCTAACAACCTTTAATACTTTCTTTTCAAACTTCCATATCCAATCTTCTCCGAAACTAGATGGAAATGCTCCCATTGTAGTAAGCATGTTATTACCGATCATTTCCACCTCTTCTTTATTCTGTACTTTATCTTTTAAGGACTTAAGCAGAATGGCAAACTCTTTATTGGATAAATTTTGACCTTCAATTTCTGGCTTAAAAAGCTTCAAGGCAGGCTTATTCATCCAAGTACTACCTCCATCTTCTTTAAATACAATAGACTGAGGAATATTATTTAATAATGACAATAAATCAACATTACTTGAATGATATTTATCTCTACTATTCAAATAGAATAGTTCTTTCAACCGGGTTTGAATAGCTCCTAAGAACGAACTATGATAATTGTCTAGCTCAAAAATGGAACTGCTTGAGAGTCCTACAGCATAGTCTTCATTCTCCAAAGAAAATGGAAAAATTAAATGATATTTATCAACTAAGAAATTATTCTCTAGCACTAAACCATAGGGCTTATCTTTCACGAGAAGTAAAGACTCGCTCGTTATTTCCTCTTTGATGGAGAAATGATCAAGATTCCATAATAACTGAATTCCCTGACTTTGTTCTAAAACCCAAGATTCGCGTGCACCGAAGCATTCTTTAAGAAATTTCAACAAGCTAACAATAGCTTCTTGTACTGTCTTATTAGTGGCAGTATAATCACTAATTTTAAGTATATCATGATATACTTTTCCTCCATCTTCCGTTTTCAAATCTGTTATTTGATCTGATTTATAATCCATAATATAGGACCTTTAATATTTTTTAGTCTATAGAAACCATACAAATATAAAACTTTTTGGGCACTTTATCGAAAAAATGGAGGAGATATGAGTCTTAAGGAATAAGGGCGCTCTTAAGATCACTCAGAAAGACTATTTGTTCTATTCCTCTATTATATGTCAGGTAAGACTGATGCTCTTTGTCCCAATAAATTGCGTTGTATCTATTATCCAACAGCTTGCTTCCATCATAATTAAAAAGTTCAAATTGCTGATATTTCTCCACAAGTAGGGCCCCATTCAATAGGCTAATGTGATCATAATTTGGATAACGTATTATATTTCCTTGCTGATCACCAAAGCCCCATAACGACCCTTTTCTCAGTAGCACAAATTCATTAGAATTGAAAATACTGTCATAAGCTGTTTCAATGACTGTATTACCCAGGTCATCAATAATACCAATTTTACCGCCCCTCTTGACAAGTGCACGCCCATTAACAAACGAAAGTGCTTCTTCATAATACGGTTGGATTACCAATTCTTCTTCTTTGTTTATGTACCCCCATTTATTATTTATCTGTACTGCAGCAAGTCCTTCTTCGAAGGGAAGTACTCCTCCATACCTATTAGCAATTCTCAGATTACCTTTTAAATCTATAAAGCCAAACGCCCCTCCCTTTATTACGGGAAGGAAATTAGCTTGAATTAGACCAACAGAATCATAATTCAAGACACTGAAGACCTCCTCTCCATTAAAATTAAAAAACTTAAATCGGTTGCTACTCTTCACCAAAAAACCATCTGCACTCTGACTATTAAATACTCCCTCTTTATAAATCATCACAGGTGTAGCTTGGCTATTTAATAACCTAATGGCACCCTCATTATTTGTTTCGTATAGATAGTCTCCTTTGTTTAAAAAATGTAAATCTGCCTCCTTTACAGTATCTTCCTGAATGATAAATTCACGAAAGTATCTATTTACTGCCCAATATTTATTATCACCAAGCGGATCAATTTGGAGCATTGTAGGACTTATCACCCAGGTTTGGGAAAGATCAATAACACCAAGATCACCCCTAAACCTTACGACATACTCATTTAAATTACCTGGCAAAATCATGTCATAAATTGGAGAAATCACTTCCATAAATCGCTCATCATAAACCCCCCAGTAACCATTCGTCTTAACAGTGATTAATTCATTGTTTAATTCAAAGGCCGAAGCCTTCAGCTTTTCTGCCCTGCCATTAACAACAGTGTACGATACACCTGAAAATTCTCGAGACCTACATACCAAATAATGATCATTCGCTTCTAAGAACTCCCCCAATTGCATCACCACTTTATAAGATATAGTATCGATGAGCTGGCTACCGCTACTGTTCTTTAAAAGCAAATATTTTCCCCAAGACTGCAAAAAATATCCTCCAAGTGGTTCAACCTTATTTGAATCAGAGTGAATCTCCTTCAAAAAAGACTGCCCGTTTAAAGAAAGAATGATCTGTCTACTATTAATAAAATGAATGGAGTCTGCATAAAAGCTTAGATTCATTTTTCCCTGCTCATCTAAAACTTCCCATTTATTAAAAGCACGCACTTTCATCACCTTTCCGTCATTAGGCGCTATATTTTTATAAGCTATGGGTAAAACTAGTTTTCCATTGTTATGGAAAACACCTGCCCTACCATATTGATAAACGATCGATAAATCATTGCTAAACATGGAGGCACTATCGATTTGGTTTAATATGATTGCTGTAGGACTACTAGCGGAAATAAGTGATGATATAGCGGTGTTATCTGTCACCGTAAAGTAATCTCCCCCTAAATACTTTATCTGATAGTAGCTGAAGCTAGTAATAGACCTCCCTTTCTCATCTATTATCCCATAGTTTATCGACTGATTAATTTTAGATGCGGCTATAAGATTTTTTCCAGCTGGAATGAGTTTACGATAACTAAAAGGCAATTCAAGCCCTCCTTTCAGATCTATTAAACCATAAAAAATTGTTTGAGAGTATTTACCTTTTATTGAGGCAATAAATGACGTTTCATTAAAAGGAATCAGCGAACTGTACTTTGCTTCTGTTAGCTCTTCAAAGTTTCTACTTAACAATCCCCAATGGCCATTTTTCTGATAAGGTATTACTGTTGTCAGTACTTTATTAGGATTTTCCACCCAACTTAGTGACTCATATTTTGCAGAAAGTAGAATCTCTCCGAGATTATTTTTAATCCCCTTCTTTCCATAAGCTTCAAATATTATATTTGAAGAATCAGAAAGAAAAATCTCAGGTTGCACACCAGCATTTGTGTTATGTGCCGCCAACAGAAGGATAATAATCAGTAGAATTTTGTTCATATAATAAGCAAAAATATAAAAACAGATAGAGGGTACATAATCAATGAGTGAAAACAAAGATTTTTTCGATCAGGTTTACCAAGTTGTTAGACTAATACCGACTGGCAGAGTAAGCTCGTATGGCGCCATCGCAAAGTACCTAGGTGCTGCGAGAAGTTCGCGGCTAGTGGGTTATGCAATGAACTCAGCGCATTCAATGCCAGATATCCCTGCGCATAGAGTAGTAAATAGAAATGGTTTGCTTACAGGTAAAATGCACTTCAAGACTCCGGACACCATGCAAGAACTGCTCGAAGCAGAAAACATCACAGTTGAGAAAGATCAAGTACTTAACTTTAAAGAACTCTATTGGGACCCTAACCTCTCCTTATTGTAACACTATCTTTTTCTCAACCTTCAAAAAATATAAGCCAATAAACGTAAGTAAGCCATTTACCACCAAAATCAAGAACCCAAATTTAAAGCCACCAAATAACGCAGCTGAATTCTGATTTAATAGGTAACTTATAATCGGTGATAAAAAGCAAATAAGAGGCACCCATTTATCTTTCACTTGCCATTTCGTAAATAATCCAAATGCAAATAGACCTAGAATAGGGCCGTAAGTATAACCAGCAGCAACAAAGACAGCCGTTATTACACTCTGATCATTTATTGCATTGAATGCCAAAACCACAATAAACAACAAGAAGGAGAATGCTAAATGCACTTTTATTCTTGTTTGCTTAGCAATGGGTTGATTGTTCTTTCCTAAGCCTAAGAAATCCACACAAAACGAAGTAGTTAGCGCTGTTAAGGCCGAATCCGCACTAGAATATGCCGCAGCTATGATTCCTAATAAAAACAAAATACTCGCTAGCAAAGGAAAATGATTTAGCGCTAAAAGTGGAAATAGGTCGTCGGTCCTAGCAGGCAGAGGCACCCCAAATTGCTCAGCATACAGGTATAATAATGCACCCATCGTTAAAAAGAAAAAGTTAACAATCACCAAAACAACACAAAACCAAAACATATTCTTCTGTGCATCTTTCAAGCTTCTACAGGTAAGATTCTTTTGCATCATATCCTGATCTAAACCAGTCATGACAATTGCGATGAATGCTCCACTAATAAACTGTTTCCAGAAATTCTGACCACTTGCCACTTCCCAAGTGAAAATCTTAGAATACTTAGAGGCTTGCAGTGTGTCTACCATCGAGGTCCAACTCATATCCAAGGCATCTTTTATCAGATAAATACTGACCACGACTGCGAGAATCATAAAAAACGTTTGCAGCGTATCAGTCCAAACAATGGTTTTAATACCTCCTCTAAATGTGTATAACCAAATAAGTGCTATAGTTATGGCCACTGTTATTGAGAATGGCCAGCCATAAGCGTCAAAAATTGCCAATTGTAACACTCCTGCTACCAGAAAAAGTCTAAAAGATGAACCTACTACCCTTGAAAGCAGAAAAAAGAATGCCCCAGTTCTATAGGCATTTGGACCAAACCTATCCTCTAAGTAGCTATAAATACTAATTAAATTTAGGCGATAGTAAAGTGGCAATAAAACTGTAGCGATCACTAAATAGCCTACTAGGTAACCTAATACTACCTGAAAATATGAAAAAGCAGTATTTCCTACCTCTCCTGGTACACTTATAAAAGTAACGCCAGACAGAGAAGCACCTATCATTCCAAACGCCACTAAATACCAAGGAGACTGTCGGTTAGCCGTAAAAAAAGTAGTGTTGTCACCTCCTTTTGAGGTAAAATGTGCGATAAGCATCAAAACAATAAAGTAGGCCGCAATAATACTGATGACTAATACAGGACTCATAGGGAAAATGATTTATTCGAATTCGAAATTGAGTATTTTTTAGTATTTTTGTGCACAAATGGTTCAATATTATAACAATGATTTCTTGAATCAGTTGTTAAGCGTAAAGATATAGTTTTAAATGTCAGAGCATCAATACATAGAAGAGGAACAAACCATTGCTGTTGAAACAGCAACGGATGAGGGGTTAAATGATTTAATTGTTTACAATGATGATGTAAATACATTTGAACATGTAACAAAAACATTAATAAAAATCTGCAAACATAGCCCCGAGCAAGCCGAACAATGCACCCTATTAATTCATTACAAAGGAAAATGTGCTGTTAAGAAAGGTGGATACCTCGATCTCATACCTTTAAGACAAGGCATTGTTGACGCTGGAATAAATGCGGAGATAGAGTAATATGCAATTTTCGTCTCAACTAATTGAAACTGCCGTAGAAGAGTTTAGTAGACTTCCGGGGGTTGGCAAAAAAACAGCTTTAAGACTTGTCTTATACTTGCTAAAGCAAGAACCCTCACAAACCAATGAGTTAGCGCATGCCTTAGTAGATTTAAGAAATAATATTAAATACTGTGAAATATGCTTCAATATTTCCGATAATGAAATCTGCAACATCTGTAATAGCAGTCGCCGAGATCACTCCATAATTTGCTTAGTAGAAGATACCCGCGATGTTTTAGCTATAGAAAATACTTCTCAGTATAATGGACTTTATCATATTTTAGGTGGCATCATCTCACCAATTGAGGGCATAGGGCCCGATGAACTAAATATCTCAGAGTTAATTGAAAGAGTATCTTCTGAAGACTCAGAAGTAAAAGAGGTAATCTTTGGTCTTTCGCCAACAATGGAAGGCGATACTACTGCCTTCTATATTAGTAAAAAGCTTAAACCTCTTGGGGTCAAGACAAGCACCATTGCTAGAGGCATTCCGATTGGTGGTGAACTAGAATATGCTGATGAAATAACCCTAGGCAGGAGTATCGTTACCAGAACAGCCTACGAAACAGAGTAAGTGAAGCAGTAACAGTCCGCTCTTTATCAGATACTTAACAAATAAGTTAGCGCAAAATTTCAAATTTTGACTATTCCTATTAGATTTTTGGCATCATACTTGGATGTAGGTTAGCAACACCAAACTTTAAAAGTTATGAAGAAGCTAATTTTACTTTCGATCAGTGTTTTTTTGGGTTTACAGCTTGCTGCTAGTTCTTCTGCAAGAGCACAAAATTTTAACATTGTAGCTTCATTTGGTTCAACACAGAATTGGGGAGTACCAATAGCTATCACCTATGAAGTAGATTATTTCTATCCATATCACAGGTTTGTTCATGTTAACAGATTTGTAAGGGGTAGAGGCTTGTTTTTCAATGTGCTATTAGAAAGATATGGCGAATTTGTTGAGCTTACTTTTGAAAGTGGTGGAAACATCATCAACAGCAACTACTTCAATAATTACCCTTTAGCTAGCCATATTTGTTCCTCTTTTTGTGGATACCACAGCGACTATTATTTCCAACAACAAGTTGTTTGTAATTCGCATCATCACGGTGGCCATAACCACATCAACTATTACCAACAACCGAGGTACTCAAGACCAAATAGTGTTCGGGTAACTTATAACAATGACCGTAGAAACAACCATGTATACCATGGGAAAAACGGACAGCGTAATAGAAATACCAGAAATAACGAACAATTTAACAACTCAAGAGCCAATCCGAATGACAGAAGCACCAAAAACAGAAGTTCTTCAACTCAGGTAAGAACAGTATCAAGAAGCACTAGTGGTGGTAAAGCTGTAAGAAATAGTAGCAGTAGTAGTAGAAGTCAAGCTGCGAAAGCCACTTCTCCTAGTAACAGAAGTAGTTCAAACAGTAGAAACATTTCTTCTTCCACTAGAGGGTCAAGGAATTAAAATTCAACCGGTTAATATATATAGCAGAGTATCTTACGGTACTCTGCTATTTTATGCTTTTGATCTAATCCCCCGCTCATAAAGGTCAATCCAGTCTTCTACCTTCATCTTCGTAACTAATTCAGTGATTAGATCATAAGGTATATTCGACATATTTTTGAATCTGATGCAGCTCTTTCCCATATCTAATTTGGTTGGCATGAGCTTAGCATACTCCTCCTTAAACCAGTTTAGTAACTGTTTGTCAGCATATAGACCCATATGATAGATAGCTATAAAGTTTTTCTGAGAAGCAAGATTGATAAATGGTAATGGTAATGCTGGATTTGCATGGTAGCCTGCTGGATAAATAGACTTTGGCACCACATAAGCTAACATTCCATAGCCCATTGTTTCTTTATAGCCAGGTGGTAAAGACCGTTTCAAGATTTCTCTTAACTTAGCTATAGCATCCTTTCGATCAGCTGGAAGCGACTCAAGGTATTGGTCAGGTGTATTTACGTTAGATTGCATAAAAAACATGTTAATTGTTAGGCATAACGAACCATAAAGTAAGATATACTAACACTCCCGGAAAGCCAATGCTTAAAAAAGTCAATAGCGTAAATATCAATCTTACCTTTGATTTATCCCAACCATAATATTCGGCTAAGCCCGCACATACCCCTGCCAACACTTTGTCATTTGATTTCTTCAATCTAGTTATCATCTCGTTTTTTACTTTAAAGATACTCAATCAGAGTGCCAGAATGAAAACCCCCTCTAAACAAACAAAAATAGCCCTTTCAGAAATATTAGTGAACAGAAGTGGACACTAGATTTATTCAATCGATCACTCCTAAAAATTATTATCTTTGCAGTTTAAGTACAAAAATAAAGCATGAAATATTTCTGGAGAGAATTCATATACCGCATCATTAAATTCGTATTAAGTTTTGGTTTTGCTTTTACTTATCGCAACATCATC
>JBKEFO010000063.1:0-12786 GCA_046709585.1 Marivirga sp. | reverse complement strand
CCTGAGCTGAGCCCTGATAAGAAAGTAAACTGATCAAAAATAAAGTTAGTAAATTTTTCATCTGCTATTCTCTTGGAACGTAAAACTTTCTCTAAGTTAATAAAACTAATCTACCACTTCAGCTTGTAACTGCTTTTGATATAACTCTTTGTAGGTGCCATTCATTGCCATCAACTCTTGCTCTGTTCCTTGCTCGATAATTTCGCCATCATCAAGCACAATAATATAATTAGCTAATTTTGCAGAACTCACCCTGTGAGAGATCACAATACTGGTTCTATTCTTCATAATCTTCTGCAAAGCGTTCAAGATGGCATTCTCCGTCTTTGTATCTACTGCAGATAAGGCATCATCGAAGATCATGATTTTTGGGTCTCTAGCAATGGCTCTTGCTATAGAAACCCTTTGTTTTTGGCCGCCAGAAAGAGTAATACCCCTCTCCCCCAGCATGGTATCATACTTTTTAGGGAAATCCTGAATATTATTGTGCAGGTCAGCATCTTTTGAGGCCTGTATCATTTGTTCTTCTGTCAGACCAGTAGCTCCGAAAGCAATGTTACTTCTTATAGAATCAGAAAACAAGAAAACATCTTGCGGTACGTAGCCAATTTGTCCTCTAAGACTGCTCACCATATAATCCTTAATACCAATACCATCTATTTTTATGATACCCGCAGTAGTGTCGTACATCCGTGTCATCAAATTAGCAATGGTTGATTTACCCGAGCCAGTGGTACCAATAACAGCAAGTGTTTCTCCTTGCTTTACAGAGAAACTCACCTCTTTTAGCGCCTTTATTCCTGAATCTGGGTAGGTAAAGCTTACTTTATCAAAAACAATGTCTCCAGCTATCTCTTTGTCAAGATTCACCTTAGAGGTAATAGCCGTTTTGGTCTTTAAAAACTCATTAATTCTTTTCTGTGAAGCGGCAGCACGCTGGATAATGCTTGTAACCCAACCCACAGACGTTACTGGCCACGTTAACAGGTTTACGTAAATAATAAACTCAGCAATATTACCTGCGGTAAGGCCGCCATTCATCACCTCTACTCCTCCAACATACACCACAAGAATAACACTCAATCCCACCATACCCATGATTATTGGGAAGAATAATGCATTTACAAGCGTTAGTCGAAGGGAACGATGTTTATAGTTATTACTTTCTACCGTAAAATTCCTTAATGAATCATCTTCCCTGACGAAAGACTTTAATACTCGAATACCCGAAAATGCTTCTTGAACAATAGTAGATAGCTGTGACTGGCTCTGCTGGATTTCTTCAGAACGCTTGTTCATTAGGTTGTTGACAAAATAAATACTGACCGACAGAAATGGTAATGGGATTAAGGAATACCATGTTAATGTAGGGTTCACACTATACATGATGGGGATAACGATTAAAAAGACAGTGATCAGATTCGCTGTATACATGATCCCTGGGCCCATATACATTCTTACCTTACTTACATCTTCGGAGATTCTATTCATGATATCTCCTGTATTATTTCTCCTATAAAAGCTTAAAGGCAATTGTTGGTAATGGTTGTAGATTTCATTCTTCAAATCATACTCCACCAATCGTGACATCACTATAATAGTTTGCCTCACTAGAAACAGGAATACCCCTCTGGCCAAAGCCAATACGAGAATCAATCCACCGTAGATTAAAATGGCGGAACCGAAGGCTTCATTATAAACAGAACGCAAAGAAAAATTATCAAACAATCTGTACATCTCAATATTCTCCTTTACCAAGTTAAAGGCATACCGTACTACCTGAGCCGGAAAAACTGCAAATAAGCTGGCCAAAACCATAAATAACACGCCTAATAAAAGATGCCATTTGTATTTAAAAAGATATTTATTTAAGTATTTGAGTTCTTTCACAGGATTTACAACGATTAGGTAGGTCTATAGTTTGAAAAGACCTTGAATTTGCAATACCTACAAAGAAAAATAAATTCAACGGATTAGATGGCCTCATCTACTCCTTTTCTTTTTTATCTCTGATAAAAATATTTTTTTATCACAAAGCAATGTCAAAAAGAAGCCGAAAGACAACAGTGCAATATTTCCTATAATGCAAACGATTGCATTAAAATATTTTCATCCATTTTTCTACACAAATACCATAGAACATTTTGAATGACGACTATTGGGAAATCATTGATAAAGAATTAAAAAAACACTAATTTCGCTTCGATTTTAGATAGATGATCTATATCAAATGATCCTCCTAACAAACCTTGTAGATTATGATAGCGCTAAGTAAAAATGAAACTGCGGAAGTCTTTTCTTCCTTTAATGAAATTACCCGACTAGGCCATGAGCAGGTAGTATACTGCTATGATGAACCTACTGGACTAAAGGCAATTATTGCTATTCATAATACTGTTCTTGGTCCCGCCTTAGGAGGTACAAGAATGTGGACATATAGTGATGATCAAGCAGCATTAATTGATGTGTTACGCCTCTCAAGGGGAATGACATACAAAGCTGCTATTTCAGGCTTAAACCTAGGTGGCGGCAAAGCAGTGCTTATTGGAGACCCCAAGGAGTTAAAAAACGAAGCTTTTTTAAGAAGATTCGGACGGTTTGTTGAAAGCCTTGGTGGCAGGTACATTACCGCAGAAGACATGAATATGTCTACCGCAGACATGGTTCACCTTTCTTACGTGACCAAGCATGTAATGGGTTTACCAGAAAGCATGGGTGGCAGTGGTGATCCTAGCCCTGTAACTGCTTATGGTGTCTACATGGGCATGAAAGCGTCAGCAAAGAAAGCTTACGGGTCTGACAGCCTAGCAGGAAAAAAGATTGCCGTGCAAGGTGTAGGACAGGTAGGACATTACTTGATAAATTATTTAATGGAAGAAGGTGCTGCGGTAAGCATTGCAGACATTAATGAAAATAATATTAAAAGAGTGACTGATCGACACAAAGTAGAAGTAGTAGGAGCAGATGCTATTTTCGATGTGAAAGCAGATATTTATGCCCCTTGTGCAATGGGGGCGACCATCAACAACGACAGCTTAAGCCGTCTAAGCGCAAGCATTATTTGTGGCGCAGCAAACAACCAATTGGCTGACGAAAAACAGCATGGGAAAATGCTTACTGAGAAGGGCATCGTTTATGCACCCGACTTCTTAGTAAATGCCGGTGGGATAATTAACATTTTCCCTGAGTTAATGGGGCACTATAATAAGGAGTTAGCCATGCAGCAAACGGAGGGCATATACAGTAAGTCTTTAGAGATTTTTGCTAAGGCAGAGGGTGAGGAGAAAACAACACACCAAGCTGCATTAGAAATTGCTGAAAAGCGCATTGCTGATATGGGTAAGGTGAAGTTGGCTTATTAAAATATAAAAATAGCACGCTACAAGCGCAACGATTTCCAATTGTGGTAAGTCGTTGCGCTTTTGTATTGAAAATCATTATCTTTGCTATTCCAAAAAATAGCTAACAAAGTTCTTTTATTCCTGATTTATGCTCAACAGAAGATCATTACGTATTAAAGCCATGCAATCACTATATGCGGTGCAAAAATGTGAAGAGGCAAACTTCGAATTGGCTAAAGCCTCTATCGATGAGTTTTTTGCACCCGACTTAAACTCTATGGAGGTGCAAGACAAAGTGCAGCTGAGTCTCGATGCAAAAATTGGTAAAGGAATTTTTGTTAAGAGCTTTGATCAGCATAATATTATTGAAACCGAAGGCAGTTCAGAGCTTATCCGAAAAGCGGTATCCGAGGCTATTGATTATTTTAATACGCAAGTAAAAAAAGACAAAGCGTTCATCAAAAAAAATATGATGGAAGCGGTTAATACGCTGCTTGAAAACTACTACCTATCTTTAAAACTGATGCTTGAGTTTGCCAAGCTAAATAAAGAAGAAATTGATGCTAGAAAAAACAGACTGATTGAAAGCAATCAGAAAGTTTTTGAGTCCGAACTCAATTTATTCAACAACAAGGCCATAAAGATTTTAGAGGAAAATGCTGCACTAAGCAACGAATTCATCCGCATGAAGATCAGTTGGGGTGATGATATACTTTCAGTACGGCAATGGTACCGAGAAATTCTAAAACAACAAGAATTTTACAAAACATACACCCTCCTGAGTAATCCTAGCTTTGATGATGATGTAGAAGTGCTAGATAAGATCTATAAGCAACTTATAATTAAACATGATACAGTGGCTGATTTTATGGCTGAGCGCGATTTATATTGGGCTGAAAATAAATCTGCTCTAAAATCGATGCTAAAGAAAACCTTTAAATCTTTGAAAGAAGGGTCCGATCATGTTGAGCTAATCGAACTCTCGGCTAACTGGGAAGATGACAGCGAATTCTTTCAACGATTGTTTGAAGAAACCGTTGTTAATGATAAAGAGTATGAAGATCTAATAGGAAAATATACAAAAAACTGGTCTAAGGAAAGAATCACAACCATTGATATGATTATCATAAAGATGGCTGTTTGTGAGATGCTGAAATTCCCAAGCATACCTGTGAAAGTGACGATTAATGAGTATATTGACCTCTCCAAGAATTATAGTACCCTAAAGAGTAAGGTGTTTGTAAACGGCATGCTGGACAAGCTTTCTGAAGAACTTAAGAAGGAAGGAAAAGTCAAGAAAAGTGGTAGGGGTTTAATGGATAACAAATAAACCTCTAGCATTCGTTTCCGTAAAGAAATAAAGAGGGATAAATTCGTTTTTCGAGTCAAGCACCTTTGATAATAATTAAATCAAAAAAACATGAGTAAAGGAAGTAACTTATTTACATTTATATCAGGCGCTGCAGTTGGAGCAATAGTAGGTATCTTATATGCTCCAGATAAAGGCGAAAATACCCGAGACCGAGTGTCTTACAAATTAGACAAATATAAAATTATGCTTGAAAACCTTCTACAAGATATCGCAGAAGGTAAAGAATTGAACTTGAGTGTTGCCAAATCAGACGGCGAAAGAGTGATAAATTCTGCCAAAGAGAAAGCTGAACAGTTATTAAGTGATGTAGATGAACTGCTAGGTCAAATCAAACCAAAAGACAAATAATACCCTTAATTAAAATTAACCGTACAAATTAAATTTTAAACAAATGAAAAAAGTACTTTATGCCGCTTTCTTTCTAGCAGGCACTGTTTACTTAACAGCCTGTAATGGAGATGTAGAGAAAAGAGTAGTAGATTTAGAGAGAAGAGTTGCCGCACTAGAAGGTGGTGGCATTTCCAAAGCTACTCCAAGTATTACGCCTAACAAAACCCCTTTAGCTAACGCTGCTGCACAACAAGCTTCTGCTGAAAAGCCAGAAGGACCATTACCTATTTTAGCATTCCAGCAGACTGAGCACGATTTCGGTAATATTACTGAGGGAGATGTTGTAACAAAGAAATTTACTTTTACTAACAATGGTGAGGCTCCGCTAATCATTTCCAATGCTTCAGCATCTTGCGGTTGCACTATTCCCACATACCCTAAAGGAAAGCCTATAGCTCCAGGAGAAACAGGAGAAATAGAAGTAAAGTATAACTCTAGAGGTAAGAAGAACCAGGATAACAAAACTGTAACAATTACAGCAAACACTTGGCCTACTGTTACAAAAATAAATATCAAAGCCTTCGTGGAGGCTAAACCAGAAGCGACTACAGCAGGTCCTGTAAAACAATAATTTTGATGATACAATTAATATTAGCACAAGCAGAAGCAGGTGGAGAGAATGCCTGGATGAGCCAATTACTACTTTTCGGTGGAATTATCTTAATATTTTATTTCTTCATGATTCGTCCCCAGCAAAAGAAGCAGAAGGATCACAAGAAATTTGTTGAAGACATAAAAAAAGGTGATACTGTAATTACCATTGGTGGCATGCATGCTAAGGTGATAAGTATAGATGATGCTATTGTAATATGTGAGGTAGACAAAGGCGTAAAAATCACGTTTGAAAAGTCTGCGATCTCACTAGAACAGAGTAAAAAGTTAAATGAGAAGAAATAAGCTTCCGATTTTTTGAAACTGATTGATAAAATAAGCGATAGATTAGGTAATATACTATTACCAGTATCTAATGAAACCTTAAAAGTGGTAGTACTGTGTATTTTCACTGCTACCACTTTTTGGTTTTTCAACGCTTTAAATGATGATTATACCACTCGAATAAGTTACCCTATCGACTTTGTTTACCAAGACTCAGGATTAATCGTTGTGAAAGAGTTGCCTGACAATGTTAAGATAAATGTGACCGGAGGCGGTTGGAATTTATTACGGAAAACATTCTGGTTCACAATAGATCCCGTTGATATCCAGCTGGACAATCCAGCGAATGATAAATACTTCCTCGGCGCATCATTATACGCTACTATTGCAGACCAGCTTAATGAGGTGCAATTGAATTTTATCGAGACTGACACCTTGTGGGTTGATATCGACTCCCTAAAAACACACAAAGCTAAAATAGCTTTCGACAGTAGCAAGGTACTACTAACAAAAACTTTTAGAATTAACTCTCCTATCACATTCTCCACTGACTCAGTAAAATTTACTGGTCCTTCTAGGTTCATCAATAACATTCCTGACGTTATATTTTTAAGCTCTCAAAAAGAAGAAGTAGAAAAAGACTTTAGTGAAGAGCTCACATTTTCTACCTATGGCTCAAGCCTCGTCAATAGAAACCCAGTAGAGGTTGAAGTACGTTTTAAAGTAGCGAAATTTATTAATCAGGAGCTGATGCTACCTTATAAATTTAAGAATACGCCACAAGATTCCGCGAACTATATATTTAAAGACAGTCTATTTACCCTTAATTTTGATATCCAAGAAAAATCTGCCAGTCAGTATAGTTTAGATAGTTTCAAAATATTTATTGATTATGCACTGATCAATAAGAAAGACAGTCTAACCAGACCTATTCTTGAATCTGTTCCAACACAAATCAATAAGGAAAACATTATTACATCGCCTATTCTATATAAGTACCTCGACCTATGAAAAAGATAGGTGTCACAGGAGGTATTGGTGCAGGCAAAAGCATGATTTGTCATATTTTTGAGATCCTAGGAGTACCAAATTACGCTGCCGATCAACGTGCCAAATGGCTCCAGAAGAATGATAACCTTCTTAAAAATCAGATAATGACCTTGTTTGGGGAACAAGCCTACACAGACACCGGCGAATTAAATCGAGCTTTCATTAGTCAAATTGTTTTTAATAATACTGACAAGCTTGCTGCAATAAATGCGCTTGTACATCCTGCCGTGGCTAAGGATTTTGACCAATGGTGTGAAAAGCATGCTCAAAAGCCATTCATACTAAAAGAAGCCGCTCTTCTATTTGAGACAGCTAGCTACAAAAGCTTAGACGCTATCATTGTAGTTTACGCCAGCAAGGAACTACGCATGCAACGCACCCTCGAAAGAGATGCTCAGCGCACTATGGCGGAAGTTGAAAAAATTATGAAACAACAGATGGAGCCTGAAAAGACGCTGCAATTAGCCGATTTTATTATATATAATGAGGCCAACACTTCTGTTATTCAACAGTGCGTTGCTCTTTTTCAACGGTTAAGCACTGTTCCACGATAACTAACAAGCCTACTTTTTATCGTCCGAGCCGATCTATTTTGCTGTAAGTCTTTACATTTTGCTTAAAAAATGGCAAATTAAGGCAGGGCAAACTTCAAAAACCTATTATAGGTAAGTATGTCTGGCTTAAAACCTACAAAAGATCCATTTTATGAGTGATAGAATCCACAGCCTCAGCGGGTATATACATGAATATCAAAGAAGTGTTAATCAACCTGAATTATTCTGGTCAAAAATAGCAGATTCATTCCATTGGCAGAAAAGATGGGACAAAGTAGTGGAATGGGACTTTAAAGAGGCTTCAGTAAAATGGTTTTTAAATGCCAAACTCAATATTACAGAAAATATTTTTGAGAGATATCTATACACACATGGTGAAAAACCTGCGATTTTGTGGGAAGCCAATGACCCCACCGAAGCCAACCAAACTATTAGCCTAATGCAGCTTTACGAGAAGGTAAACCAATTCTCCAATGCCATGAAGGCAAATGGGGTAGTCAAAGGAGACCGTGTCATAATATACATGCCCATGGTGCCAGAAGCTGCAGTTGCGATGCTGGCTTGTGCTAGAATTGGTGCAGTACATTCCGTTGTATTTGCTGGTTTTTCCTCTAATGCTTTGGCCGATCGTATTAATGATTGTCAAGCTAAAATGGTTCTCACATCTGACGGAAATTTTAGAGGAACGAAAGCTATTGCCGTTAAGGCCGTAGTAGATGAAGCAATAGAGAAAACAAAAACAATAGAAAAGGTCATTGTCTTTGAACGCACCAAAGAAAAAGTGACTATGAAAGAAGGTCGTGACATTTGGTGGCACGAAGCAATAGTAGGACAATCTCCCATTTGTAATGCAGAGCCAATGGACTCCGAGGACATGCTTTTCATATTATATACCTCAGGGTCAACAGGCAAGCCAAAAGGTGTTGTACACACTTGTGGTGGCTATATGGTTTATACGAAATACTCATTTGAAAATGTCTTCCAATACGACCCAGGAGATGTTTACTGGTGCACCGCTGATGTTGGATGGATAACTGGTCATTCCTACATAGTTTATGGTCCACTTTTGGCAGGCGCTACCACATTAATGTTTGAAGGAGTACCTACCTACCCTGACCCAAGCAGATTCTGGGAAATTGTTGAAAAGTATAAAGTAAATCAATTTTATACTGCGCCTACTGCAATTAGAGCATTGCAAGCGTACGGCACAGATCCAGTTACAAAGCATGACTTGTCCTCCCTTAAAGTAATCGGTTCTGTAGGTGAGCCTATCAATGAAGAAGCCTGGCACTGGTACCATTCACACATTGGTAAAATGAAATGTCCTGTCGTAGATACATGGTGGCAGACTGAAACTGGTGGTATAATGATCTCCCCTATAGCGGGCGTTACCCCTACAAAACCATCTTATGCGACCTTGCCTTTACCTGGCGTTCAGCTAATGATAGTAGATGGAGAAGGCAAGGAGTTAAAGGGTAACAGTGTAGAAGGCAACCTTTGCGTTAAGTACCCTTGGCCTTCCATGATTAGAACCACCTATGGAGACCATGAAAGGTGTAAACAGACTTATTTCTCAACCTACCCAGGTATGTATTTCACCGGCGATGGTGTAAAAAGAGATGAGGATGGCTACTATCGAATTATGGGAAGAGTAGATGACGTGATGAATGTTTCTGGACACAGAATGGGCACAGCAGAGGTAGAGAATGCAATTAATGAACATCCGAAAGTAATTGAGTCCGCAGTGGTAGCATATCCACATGAAATCAAAGGGCAAGGAATCTACGCCTATGTTATCTGTGACTTAGAACACAGAACGGAAGAAAATTTAATTAATGAAATTAGCGATACAGTAAAAAATA
Source organism: Marivirga sp. (assembly GCA_046709585.1). GTDB lineage: Bacteria > Bacteroidota > Bacteroidia > Cytophagales > Cyclobacteriaceae > Marivirga. Next base: position 3,341 of record JBKEFO010000063.1, on the reverse strand, counting down.
TTATTGGACCTATTGCGAAACCCGACAAGATTCAAATAGTATCAGGATTACCGAAAACTAGATCAGGAAAGATTATGCGCCGCATCCTTAGAAAAATAGCAGAAGGTGACACGAGTAATCTGGGTGACACTTCCACATTACTTAACCCCGAGGTAATAGAAGAAATTAAAAAAGGTGCTAAATAAAAGTTTAACATGATACTTATACACTAGCACTTGCTATCAATCAAACTACTACTGAGGCAACCTGGTTTGTCATATGAAGACAACAGGATTTATAGAATTGCAAACCTGTTGATGGTTATTGCTATGGTGGTAATTGCCAGCCTAGGCTTCTTTCTCTTATCAATAGGAAGCGTCCTTTCTTTTTGGATTTGTATGATAGAGGTTGGTGTATTTGCACTTTTGCTGTTTTGGCATACACACGGACGACAAACATTAGCGAGATATATCTTTTTCCTCTTTTCAATTTGTATGACCGCAGTAGGCAGCTTACTTCACGGTGAAGATGCCGGTTTCGACTTTTTTCTTTTCATTACTGCCTTAACCCCAGTTTTATTCTTTAACAAAAGATGGCAATATGCTTCCTTGTTTATTATTAGCATGGCCACCTACTTTATTGTTAAAAACCTGTACACTGAAATACCTGCTATACATCCCATCGAGAAGGCATTAGTTCCATACTACCTCAACGTCGTTATTGGTACACTAATAATTTATTTTGGATATGGCCTTTTTAAATCCGCACATCTAGAATATGAACAGCGCTTACAAGAGAAAAATAAAATCATTTATCAACAAAAAGAATCCCTTAACGACATAAAAGAGCAACTGGAAGAGCTGCTAAAATTACGTACCGCAAAAATTAAAGAACAGAATAATGACTTTGTGAAATATGCCTTTCTTAATTCCCATAAAGTCAGAAGTCCCTTGGCACGTATCTTAGGGCTCATTAACCTTACCTCTTTTGAAGACTTTTCCAATGAGGAAAAAAGAGCTTTTTATTTTAGCCAGATACGAAATAATGTTACCGAGCTTGACGACGTACTAAAAGAGATTAGCACCATACTTAATAAAAATATGGAAGAGGAATAATGATAAGGTTTAAAAGGTTTTACGCTACTTATTCCGTTGGTTCTTGTCACCAAATTAGTGTAATTAGCTACAGAATGTTTAAATTGGGATTGATATGTATAAACTACTGTTGTTCTATTTTCTCGTGCTGCTTCAGCCAACTGCCGAAGCACAAAAACAGTCTGGCCGGCTGGATGTCGAGCTTAACACAGCAACAAGCAAAGAAGGCAAAAGTCTAGCATTACAGAAGCTAGCCAAAGCATACAGAGATACGAACCCAAATGCCTTAAAACTATATGCTGAAGAGCTAATTATGGTTTCCGAAGGTGATAGTGCCAGCCTTAGTTTTGCTTGGGGTCATTATTATCTCGGCGACTACTACTACCTAACAGATCAAAATGAATTCGCTATTAAATATTTCGATCAATCCTTCTTATCATTTAACAGAACCTATGATTTGGAAGGAATTGGTGAAGCTAGCTATTCGTTAGCAAACATATATTTTCAGATTGACCGATACAGAAATGCCCTAAGTTACGCACAGACAGCTTTAGATGCTTTTTATAAAACTGGCACGCTAATAAAGCAAGCCAATAGTTTATCCTTAATATGCGATATCTACACATATATGGAGCGGTATAATCAAGCTATACAATATTGTGTGCAGTCTATGAGCATTAAAGAGGATATTGGAATAGAAGTTGGTAAAGAAGTCACCTTGAATACAATTGGTCTGATATATCAAGAATTAGGCACTTATAATAAATCGAAACAATACCTGAAATTAGCGCTTGCTTTAGCACATAAAAATGAAGACGCCTATAATATTGCCACCACCTACAGCAATTTAGGGAATTTATACATCTTATTAGAATCTTACGATTCGGCTGAAATATACTTTGAGAAAGCCATGGCAATTGATGAAATCCAAGAAGATGCTAGCGGCCTAGCTTACTCTTACTTCGATTTGGGAAACCTCTATAGCCTAACAGGAAAGCCCGAATTAGCTAAGGAGCAGTTACTAAAGGCTTCCAGTATCGCGGGAGAACAACAAATGCCTGAATTAGAAGCAAAAATAGGGATAGCTCTGGCAGAAACGTATTCAGCTCAGAAGGATTATCAAAAAGCAATCAATGAACTAAAAGCTAGCTTGGTAATTGCTCAACGCATCAATAGTAGCATTATATTACGTGATGTCTATCAAAATTTATCGAAAGCGTATGACAGATTAAATGATAAAGATAATGCCCTAGTTTATATGCGACTATATATTTTAGCTGCTGAAAGAAAATACAAAACAGATAATGCAAGGGCGATTGCAGAAATAGAAACGATTTACGGAATTGAAGGAAAAGAAAAGGAAATAAAACTACTGCAAAAAGAGAAGGCCATTGAAATACTAAAAGCAGACCAACGTAAATTTTTAATCGTTAGCGCAGCGATTGGCGTACTATTTTTACTCATTCTATTGACCATACTGTACAGTAGAAACAGGCTTAAAAATAAGGTTAATGACCGGTTACGACAAAAACACTACGAAATAATTGAACAGAAGGAAGAAATTGAGTCGCAAAAGGAAGAACTACAACTTAATGGGAATATTCTAGCAGCAAAAAATGAACATATCACTGACAGTATTAGGTATGCAAAGCAAATTCAGGAATCCTTACTTCCGGCTAGGTCTTTACTAAATCAGATACTACCTCAATCATTTATCTACTATAAGCCAAAGGATATTGTTAGTGGAGATTTCTACTGGCACGCACAAATCGACGATAAAATTGCTGTAGCAGTAATTGATTGCACAGGACATGGTGTACCCGGTGCATTCATGACTGTTCTAGCCAATACACTGCTAAATCAAATAATCCTTGAAACAGGTATTCATTCACCAGACTTGGTCATTAGTTTGCTAGACCAGAAAATTCAACAAACCCTACATCAAAAACATTTAGGCACCTCCAATATGGATGGACTAGATATAGGACTCCTAATCATTAATAAAGCTACAAAAGAATTAACTTTTGCTGGCGCAAAAATTCCACTATACATAATCACTGACGGACAGTTACAAACAATTAAAGGAGATAGGTATTCTGCTGGAAGCGCTCATTTCCAACAAAAAATATTTAGCAAACAAAACATACCACTTACAAGTGGAAGTATGCTATATTTAAGTTCCGATGGATACCAAGATCAGTTTGGAGGACCGCATGATAAAAAATTCATGAAGAAAAATTTTTATGATTTTTTAAAGTCAATTAGTTA
>JBKEFO010000062.1:0-12848 GCA_046709585.1 Marivirga sp. | reverse complement strand
GAATTAACAGATGCCCTAAGAAAAGAGGTAAGTAAGGTGGTTGGGGAGATTTCTGGTAAGTCTGTAGATTTAGTAGAAAAAATTGATGCTTCTATCGTCGGTGGTTTTATCATTAAGGTAGGAGATAGACAAATAGACGATTCAGTAAGTTCTAAGTTAAAAGCTTTAAGGAGGGATTTAACTAAGAACCAATACGTAAAACAGATATAATTTAATTAACCTATAATAATACTATAATGGCAGAGGTTAGACCAGATGAGGTTTCAGCAATATTAAGAGAGCAGCTTTCAAATTTTAAATCAGAAGCTGAATTAGAAGAAGTAGGTACCGTTCTTCAAGTAGGTGATGGTGTGGCTCGTATCTATGGCTTAACAAAGGCACAATCAGGTGAGCTTCTAGAATTTGAAAATGGACTTCAAGCGCTAGTACTTAACCTTGAAGAGGATAATGTAGGGGCTGTATTATTTGGTGACTCAAAAGGAATTAAAGAAGGTGATACTGTTAAGAGAACTGGTAAAATTGGTTCTATTAAGGTAGGCGAAGGTATAGTAGGTAGAGTGGTTAACACATTAGGTATACCTATTGATGGTAAAGGACCTATTGAAGGTGAACTTTATGATATGCCATTAGAGCGTAAGGCGCCAGGTGTTATTTTTAGAGAGCCAGTAACTGAGCCAATGCAGACAGGTATCAAGTCTATTGACGCTATGATTCCCGTTGGTAGAGGTCAGCGTGAGTTGATTATTGGTGATCGTCAGACAGGTAAGACTGCAGTAGCCATTGATACTATTATTAATCAAAAAGAATTTTACGATGCAGGCAAGACCGTTTACTGTATCTACGTAGCTATTGGTCAAAAGGCTTCTACAGTAGCATTAATTGTTGCTGAGCTAGAGAAAGCTGGTGCCATGGCATATACCACCATTGTTGCTGCATCCGCTGCAGACCCAGCCCCGTTACAGTTCTTTGCTCCATTTGCAGGTGCTGCAATAGGTGAGTTTTTCAGAGATACTGGTCGTCCAGGCCTTGTTGTTTATGATGATTTATCGAAACAAGCAGTGGCCTATCGTGAGGTATCTTTATTACTAAGAAGACCTCCTGGACGTGAAGCATATCCAGGTGACGTATTCTACCTTCACTCGCGTTTATTAGAAAGAGCGGCTAAGATTATTAGTGATGATACGATTGCGAAGGATATGAATGATTTACCGCCAGCCTTGAAGGATATGGTGAAAGGTGGTGGTTCATTAACGGCCTTACCAATTATTGAAACGCAAGCAGGTGATGTTTCTGCCTATATCCCGACTAACGTAATTTCAATTACGGATGGTCAGATATTCTTAGAGACTAATTTGTTTAACGCAGGTATTCGTCCCGCAATTAACGTAGGTATTTCTGTATCACGCGTAGGAGGTAATGCGCAGATTAAACCGATGAAGAAGGTTGCTGGTACTCTCAAGTTAGATCAAGCACAGTTCCGTGAATTAGAAGCATTTTCTAAATTCGGATCTGATTTAGATGCTGTAACGAGGAAGGTAATTGAAAGAGGTAAAAGAAACCAAGAAATATTAAAGCAGGCGCAATACTCACCTGTTTCAGTAGAGCAGCAAGTAGCTATTATCATTGCTTCAACGAAAGGGTTCATTGATAAAGTTCCGGTCAATAAAGTAAGAGAATTTGAAAAAGAGTTCTCATTAATGATGTCTACTCAAGAGCAGACAACTTTAGACGCTTTTAAGGCAGGTAAATTCAGTGATGACTTAATCGCTGTTGTTGAGAAAGTGGCTAAAGACTTAGCTTCAAAATATTAATATATTTGGGAGTTGTTTTTTGACAACTCCTCAATTTATAAAATTAAATAACGTCCAAAGGACGTTGAATTACTTTTAAGCTGTATGGCAAATCTTAAAGAGGTAAAAAATAGGATCACTTCTATCGTATCTACTCAGCAGATAACGAGGGCTATGAAAATGGTTTCCGCTGCCAAGTTGAAAAGGGCTACGGATAGGATTACTATGATGCGTCCATATTCACAGAAGTTATCAGCTATTTTACAAAACGTAAGTGGTAGTGGTGACGCTGAAATGAATAATCCTTATGCAATTGAACGTCCTGTTAATAATGTTTTATTAATATTGGTGACTTCTGATAAAGGTTTATGTGGGGCTTTCAATGCTACTGTGACTAGAAGGGCAGAATCATTAATTAATAGCGAGTATAAAGGATTGGCTGAAGGCGGTAATGTTCATTTCTTAACAATTGGCAAGAAAGCAATTGATTACCTTAAAAGAAATGGTCTCTCGTACAATGCTGACTTTGTTGATTTATTCAACACGCTAAATTTTGAAGAAGTAAGTAAGGCCGCTGAATATGTTATGGCGGAGTTTGCAAAAGGAACTTACGATAAGGTAGAGATAATCTACAATGAATTCAAAAATGCTGCCACGCAAGAGATTCACAATGAGCAATTTTTGCCGATTGAAAAAAATATAGAGTCTGAGGATTCCGGAGGTAACGAATATCTTTATGAGCCTTCTCAAGAGCAGATTGAGGAGACCTTGGTACCAACATCATTGAAAACGCAGCTATTCAAAGCATTATTAGATTCTAATGCTTCAGAGCATGGTGCGCGTATGACAGCGATGGATAAGGCTACCGAAAATGCTGGTGATTTACTAAAAGAACTTAGATTAACATATAACAGAACACGACAAGCTGCTATTACTACTGAGATTCTGGAGATCACAGCAGGTGCAGAGGCCTTGTCTGCTCAGTAAAAGAAAAATTTGTATAAAATAAAAGCTCGTCCGCAAGGAGGAGCTTTTTTTATGTAAGTTGGTTTTTGATTACCAGGAGGTTTGTTTCATATTACTGACAGCTCGCATAATGTCTCTTTGGCTTATTTGACCCACAAGCTTGCCTTCTTTCATGACTGGAAAGCGCCGAAAACGTAATCTGAGGAAAGTGTTAGCAGCGTCGAAGATGTTCTTGTCAGGGCTAATAGAGAGTATCTCAGTGGCCATATAGTCACTCACTAGTGCAGGTAAGCTAGGGGTATTGTTATATTTACCTTTTACGATCTCTTTTAAGCAATCACCCTCGGAGATAACCCCTACAAGGTTATTCTCTTCATCTACTACAGGGGCGCCTGATATTTTATGCTTTAAGAGGATATCCATGGCTTCTTGCATGGTCTGGTTTGGTGAAAATGTAATCAATTTGGTAGCCATGTAATCTGCTACTGTTACTGATTGTACCTCTTTAGAGGCTTTTGGTTTGATGCTAAACGCACCTTGATAACTCTTTACCATCGCTGAAAAATTTAAGGTTATCTCTTAAAGTAGCGATTTATTTCCAAAAGTGGAAATATAGATTGCTTATATTCAGTAGGTTTGGTGGAGTTAGCTTTCTTAGCCTTGCTTGTTTCCCGTTGAAGCTGATTCACTTGCTGGTAGTTGATCTCTGTATGTTTCAAACTTTGCTTGAATATGCAAGGCTATTTCATATTCCGTAGACCGTTGGATATAAAACGCGTCTACATCCATGAATTTTATAAAATCAGATAAGTTCTCTCCCTCAAGAGCTGTCAATTGCTTTACAATCTCTCTATTGAATTTCTTATCATTGGTTATTAGTTTTCCTTGGTTTGCCACTGTTTCATAATATTTCACTTTTGCTTTGTAGCTCTTACTAAGTTTCTTGACAATAAAAGAAAGGGGTTTATTCACAGCATAGCTAAGTGTGTTGACTTTATTTTTATCGTAGCTTATAGGTACCTTATTTTTTGGTCGAGCAGGCTTCATCCCATATGGAATGAAAGCCTGCGTGGGCTGCATGTCCATATCTAATACCTGATTTCTAAATGCAGAAGCCGTTCTGGGCATATTTGTGACTACCACTTCGGCTAATTGTATTTGGTGTGGCTTCATATAAATAGATAATGAGACTTGATCCGCCATCACCAATTGCCTTGTGACATAATTGATATTGGACACAATGATTGTATCACCAGTCTTGATAAGAAGTTTAAAATAGCCCGCGGCATTACTAGTGGTCATCTTGTTATTGCTAACGTTTATAACATGTGCGGCACCAATTGTGGAAGTATCTGATGCTGACAGCAGGATGCCTTCAACTAATTGAGCTTGAAGCAGATTAGTAAATAAGAAGCATCCTATTAGTAGAATTGTTACTTTGTATGGAGGACTATTTTTAGTGGTACGCATGAATGACTTAATTTTAAGTATTGTAGAGGTCCTCAACCTGGAGTTTTGATGGATAAATTCAATGAGTCTTGTTTCTGTGGTGTGTTAAATTCGCTTTGCTTATGTTGTGTATATGCTACTATTTCATATTCAGTTGCATCTAGTAAGAAGGAATCATCAATATTAAGGTAGGCAATAAATTGATTGAGTTTTTCCTCCTTAAACTTTGTAAACTGCTGTACAATTTCTCTATTAAATTTCTTTTCAATAGTTATCTTATCGGTTGTTTCTGATTGTAATTTATGATATCTCATTTCGCTCTTATACTTCTTGTTGAACTTTTTAGGGAAGTAGTAGATCGGAATAGTAAATAGAGAAATGAGGTTACTAAAGGAGTTATTACTGCGACCAAAATTAAGTAACTTTTCTTCCTGAAATAGTGGTGGTATAGGTGCTTTTCGTTTGATAGGTTGCAATCCCTCTATTTCGAAATTATCTGCTTCTTGGTTTTCCATATTGATGACTATTTTTCTAAACTCTGCCGCTGATTTAGGTATATTTGATACTATTACTTCATCAAGGTGAATGTTAATTGGTCTCAATAAGATGGCTATTGGTGCAAATTTTAGAATGATAAATTTCCTTCGTTCAAAGTTGATATTTGAAAATAGCAAGGTATCATATTTTGCTACCTTAATTGTAAAACCACCATTTTTAGCTGAAATAGCATATTCCTTGTTAGAGATATTGATAATATGGGTACCTTCAATGCCTGAGCTGTCCTGCTCAGTAAGGACGAAACCAGCAACAATGTGCTGACATTTTACGCTGTTTTGTGATAACAGGATAAAAACTGAAATTGCTAAAAAATACCTCATCAGTTTTTAAACGTCTAATCGGTGTATATTATTCCTCTGCCTTGTCAAGTAATCGCTTATCTATCTGCTTATTAGTTTTAGCCCCTAGCTCCCTAAGTAGCTCAGCTCTTCTTACCAAGTTACCTTTTCCATCATAGAGTTTCTTCATCGCTTCGCCAAAGCTCGTTTGTGTAGTTTTTAAATTGTTACCGACCTTCAGTAGATCTTCAGTAAAGTTGACAAATTTATCATATAGCTTCCCTGACTCCGTGGCAATTTCTATCGCATTTTTATTCTGCAGGTCCTGTTTCCATATATAAGAGATTGTTCTTAGCGTGGCCATTAGGGTGGTTGTCGAGACTAGTACTATATTTTTATCTAAGGCCTTTTCATATAATGAATGGTCTTCTTTAAGCGCCATTGTAAGTGCAGGCTCATTGGCCACAAACATCATCACATAATCCGGCTGTTGTATCTCATATAGTGCTTGATAGTTCTTGTCGCCTAAGAGTTTTATATGACTGTATACGCTCTCTAAATGATTTTTGAGATGCTTAGCTTTTTCTGCTTCATCCTCCGCTTCAAAGTAATTGCTGTAGGCTGTTAATGATACTTTTGAATCAAGCACCATATATTTATCGTCGGGCATCTTGATGATATAATCTAAACGCTGATTATTACCCTCTTCATTTTTAAAATTTTTCTCCTTCTCGTAATGAATTCCCTTCTGTAGTCCTACCTTTTCAAGTATGGCTTCAAGCTGCATTTCACCCCAGTTACCTTGTGCTTTAGAATCACCTTTTAAGGCCCTGGTTAAGCTTTCAGCTTCCTTTGTTATTTGCATATTCAATTCTTTTAAGGAGGTGATCTGTTCTTTCAGGGCACTATTCCAAAGTAAGTTTTCTTTGCTGCTCTTTTCAGCTCTCTCTTCAAATTTATCAATCTTTTCCTTTAATGGATTTAATAATTCGCCAATATTGGTTTTATTCTGATCGGTAAATTTCTTGCTTTTCTCCTCAAATATTTCTTGTGCCAAATTCTTAAATTCATTTTTAAACTGTGTCTGAATTTCTGTTAATTCAGCTTTTTGCTCGTCTAGTTTTAATTTAAGATTTCTATAGTCGGCCTCTAGGGTTGCTAATTGCTTGTTGAGCTGAGTGGTAGTTCCTCTCTCTAATGCACTATCTTCTTTGTACTGTTCAAGCTGTTTTGTAAGTTGGAGCTTTTCATTTTCAAGAATACCGCTATTGGTCTTAAGGTCCTGCAGTTCTTTCTCTAGTTCTTGACTAGTTTCATCCTTTGTCCCTCTGAGTTTAAGAAAAAGAAAACTGATGATGGCACCTAATATTATACCCGTTATAAGCCAAATGATTCCCATAAATAATTTTTTTATATAGTCTGTTACTTGCTGAACTCTGCTGATAGCTTGTAGCTAAATTGTTCGGCGTCATCTTTCGGTATAATCGCCAGAAGGTACTTTTTGCTACGCGCCTCGATTTCGAATTCATAAGGAATTCTTTTAGTTGAATTCATATTGGTGAGTTCAAGTAGTAATTTTCCTTTAATCGCTTGAGACATTCCATTATTAACATAAAATAAAGTATAATCTCCATATGCTTCAGATTCAATTTCTATTTTATTGGACAGACTAGAGGTAAACTTTTCTTTCTCTAACTTTGTCTCATCAAAACTTTCTTCATTTTTAGTTTCAAATGCAGGACCTCCTAGATGAAAAGCGTAGTATGCTTTGTTCTCTTGCGGAATAAATCCTTTTTGATCGTAATTTAAGAAAGATACGGAAAGCGTCTTTGGAATAAAATCTTTGTTATGCACGACTGTAAAATGTAAATGCGGGCCAGAGCTATAGCCAGTGTTACCACTTAAGCCAATCGCTTGTCCAATTGCGATAGAATCACCTGTAGTTATTAATGCACCATTTTGTTTTAAATGGACGTATTTCCCCAGCGTACCGTCGGGTTGATATATATATATATAGTTGCCATCTTTCTCGTAGGATAAATTATTGCCTCCTTTATTAGAGTCCTCTTTTATGTCGTATGCAAATCCCTCTCTGGCGGCATATATGGTATCACCAACCATTAAATTAAAATCGATAGCATTTATGCCCCTATGTGTCCCGCTCCCATTGTAGCCTTGCCCTACTCTTATACGCTCCCCATGGCGGTATGGTAGATAATATAAAAACTCCTTATCTACCTTGATTTTCGGATCACCGATGGTGTATAGGTAATTGAAATTAAAGCCACTTCCTTTATCTGATTCGACTATTCGTAAGATAAGGATTTCAGTTTCCCCTTCATTTGGGTATATAGTCGGAGTGTATTCTTCTAATGACTGATTCGCTTCAAGGTTATTCAATTCTGCAAATTGCAGTTTGAGATAGTATGGTACATTAGAGTGATTTATGGCTGTAAAATGATACTCATTATTTATCTTTTCATAGGTTACTTCGACAGCTTTTTGCTGCGATAAAAGCATATGCCCACAAGAAAAGTAAAAAAATATGATTATTGCGATGAACTTCATAAGCTTATATTTTGCCTACTCTTTCCCCTCTCGGTCACGTCTGTTTATTGGAATAAGGTAACTAAACAAAAAGGTAGGAGATTGATTAGTTGAAACGATAGGATTTTCTTTTGTGATATGGCTTACAGGTAAAATATTTGCAAAACCCGCTCTGTAGCCTCCCTCAAGTTGTAAATAGCCAAAATTGAATTTATAGGAGATACCCAATCCAATTATAAAGCCAAAATCCCCTCGATTATCTGTGTTGATGTCGTATATAGCAACTCTTTGATTTACTGAATCTTGCTTAGCAAGATTGGTTTTCTGACCCACAGCATAGGCAGCATAACAACCGACATTAACATTTATATTAAATTTGCGATCACCCAGCAGAGACCATCTCATATAGAGAGGTAATTCTATATAATTGATAACATTATTAACAGTAATATTATTGAGGGAATCTTGGATTTGCTGTCCCCATCCTTTTTGAGAATAGGCAATATCGACTTGAAAACCTACATTTTTGTGCGACTGATAACGATAGCTCATGCCAATGTAATTTGTAGGCATTATAGCGCCATTATACCTCGAATCAATAACAAAATCAGTGAAGTTGACAAAAGGCAAATTAATGCCAGCAATAGGTCCAATAGCATGCTGCGCCTTTAAGCTGATGCTTGAGGTTGACAAAAACACTAAAAAGCATAAAGTACAAAGCCACTTCATACTGTCAGGTTTAGAACTATTCGATGCAATTTTATGCGTTGGAATCAGATTCTTTATCTGTATTTCTCTTATCTATAAAAAGAATTGCATTTATAAGTCCAACTAGGCCGGCAACGATCCAAAAAAAGGTGTCGGCACCTTCAGTTACGGGGATATCAAAAAACATAGTTTATAAATTATATTGTGACTAACAAAAATAGATGATGCTACATGGAGTACCAAATACTTTTATTGATTTACTTTTTTACTTTCTTCCTCCAAATTGAAAAGACTGTTTAGAACATCGATAAGGGTTTCAGCTTCGCCTCTTTTGCATGCTGCCTTCAGCTGTAATACAGGTAATTTGATGATTTTTTGCATCATACTCTTGGTTACCTTTTCAACTATCTTACTTTCCTTACTATCAAGGTTTTTTATATAGCGCGCTAATTCCTCTTGCCTTATCTGCTCCAAAGCATTCTTTAGATTGTTAATAGTCGGTGATACTATCATTTCTTTAGACCAATCTTGGAATTCTTCTATAGCTTCTGCAATAATATTTTCTACATCAGGGATAGCTTGCACTCTCATTTCTAGTGCACTGTCAGCTTTGGTTTTAATGTTATCTACATTGTATACAATAGCCGCTGGAATATCTTCCACTTCAATTTCCACACTGCGAGGTACCGAAAGATCTATAAAATATTTGAAGCTTAGAATTTCTAGCTCACTGACTTTATTTTTTGTGAATAAAGCTGAGTCAGTACTAACAGATGAAATGATCACGTCAGCCTCATTCACGCCTTGCCATAGATCATCAAAATCTAGGGTGCCAAAACCACATTCCGCTGCTAATTCTTTTGCTTTGGCATCTGTTCGGTTGGTTATTTTTACTTCAATATTTTGCGAGCCTACTAGGTTTCTACATACATCTTCGCCGATTTCGCCTACTCCCACAACCAATATTTTTGGAGTAGCTATTTCGGTGGTGAGTGTTTTGACTAGCTCCGTTGCGGCATAAGAAACAGAAGCAGCACCATCTCTAAAAGTAGTTTCTTGTATTACTCTTTTATTAGTGAAAAAGATGGTATGCATCAATCTATGAAGAAAGGGTCCCGCTAGTTCTAAGTCTGCAGAGGCTTGATAAGCTCTTTTTACTTGATTCGAGATTTGAACATCGCCAACAACCTGTGCTTCTAAGCCAATAGAAACATCAAATAAGTGTTTTACGGCACTGTCATGATCAGTTATGCTATTAAAATAAGGTCTGATGTTTTCAATCTGCTCTACTCCTTTTTCAATACCAATTAGTTTAATTAAGTCAAGCGACAGATCCTCATCGTTTAAATAATAAATCTCTGTGCGATTGCAGGTAGACAAGATCAGGACGTCGGTAGCAGAGGTAAATTCCTTCAGATAGTTTAACAAACGCGTACTTATCGCTTCATTTAATGAAACTTGCTCCCTTATATGAATAGGGGTGTTTTTAAAAGATAAACTTAGTGCTTTAAAGTTCTGATACATACTTGTTATTCCAATACGCAAAAATACTGCTTCTGTGTTAAGAAAAGAAGTTTAGTATCTGCTTCCTTTCTATTTATAATCTCTCTAAATAAGAATTTTGTTGTACATCGTCATGAGCCCACGTGCCAACAGCAGACAAAGCGTATAAATTCCATTTATGGTTATTTTGTTTGTTTGAAGGATTGATTAAATGGATAGTGACGATATTACTTAGTGTAAGTTTTGAACTAAAGTTTTATTGCTCCGTTATTTTAACGAGATTCGTGCAAAATTTAGCTATGACAACAGATACCTTATTAATCATTGGAGCCGGCGGCCAGCTTGGTACAGAATTGACGGCCGCGCTTAGGACCATTTATGGGAGCGCTAATGTAATTGCTTCAGACATAAGTAAAGCTAGTTCAGAACAAGATCAGGCGGGACCGTTTGAACAGCTCGATGCCATGGATAAGGCTGGGCTCGAAGCCATCATTGATCAATATAAGGTAACGCAAGTTTATTTATTAGCGGCAATTTTATCCGCAAAGGGAGAACAAAATCCTGCGTTTGCTTGGCAATTAAATATGCAAAGCTTATTAAATGTCTTGGATATAGCGAAAGAGAAGAAATTGGACAAGGTGTATTGGCCTAGCTCAATAGCTGTATTTGGACCTAATTCACCAGCAGACAATACACCGCAGGATTGTGTGATGGATCCGAATACTGTCTATGGTATCAGTAAGCAGGCAGGAGAAAGATGGTGTGCCTATTACCATGAGAAATATGGTGTGGACGTCCGTTCATTAAGGTATCCAGGGCTTATAGGTTATAAATCATTGCCTGGGGGTGGAACGACTGATTATGCTGTAGATATTTTTCACAAAGCGATCAAGGGAGAACATTTCGAGTCGTACTTATCCGAAAGCACGGCCTTGCCTATGATGTATATGCCTGATGCAATTAAGGCAACAATAGACTTAATGCAGGCGCCATCGGAGTCTATAAAAGTACGTTCTAGTTATAACTTATCAGCCATGAGTTTCGCACCAAAGGAGATTTATGAAGCCATTAAGAAGCACCATCCAGAATTTGAAATTTCATATAGGGAGGATTATCGTCAGAAGATAGCAGATACTTGGCCTAATAGTATCGATGATAGCAAGGCCAGAGAAGAGTGGGGATGGAAGCCTTCATACACTTTAGAAACTATGGTGGAAGATATATTAACCAATTTGCCTATATACCATTCTTTGTAATTACCACTTTCAATAGAGCAACAATTTGTTCACAGCTGTTTTTTGAATGTCAATTTATAGTATAGGTATAGCCTTCAGCCATTTTTATTCTGTTTAAGACAAGAAGCATTCCTAAATGAAGTTAAACTGTTTTACAATTGTAAATAAGAGGGTGGGAACAGGAAATGATCCGCAGGTGGGATCAGGCTTCACCTCTAATTTTTGAATGCTGCTATTCGCTTTGCCAGACTTCCCATTTTATCTCAATTCAAATGCTTACTAAATAACTACGGGAAATTAACAGCGAATCCAAACTTTATAAAAGTTTCTTAGTTAGAATTACTGTAAAAATATTATACTAAGAATGAAACCATACGCCATAATTGATTCTTCACAGAAGCCAGTAGTTTCAGTTACATTTACAGGAGAGAGAGGTTCGGATGAAAATTTTCAGCAGTATTTGGAGGATTTGGAAAGTTGTTACGTTGAGAGGAAATCGATCGCAATTATTTTTAACGCGAGCGAGGCAGTTATTCCAAAATTAGCTCACCAAAAGAAGCAAGCTCTGTGGATTAGCATTCACTGGAAATTAATTCAAACGTATTGTAAAGGAACGGCCTATGTTATTCCTAATAGAGCAATAAGAGCAGTCTTAAAAATGATTTTTAATCTCCAGCATCAGCCGGCGCCATATCAAATATTTTCTAATATTAGTGAAGCAGAAAGTTGGGTTCAGCACATTATGGCTGCGCCTAGGCAGGCTTCGACTATTTAGCATGCAAGTATTTCATTCTTGCATGTACAACTAAATTATTTTACAAAGCTAATTTGAAAAGTTACGTTGATATTATAGTGTGTTACTAGAAAGTAAAGCCCATCTTGATTAGTTAAAAACTACTTTCTTCACCACTAGTTCATTCTGGTAGCGAATCTTTATAAAGTAGATACCTGCTTTATACGCATCTACATTTAATTTAACCTCATTATAGCCCTTTTCTAAGCTATGCATTTCCTGCATCGCCGATTGGCCATTAGCCATTTCAATGTTGACTTCAATCATGGCACTATTGGGCATAATGATGGGGATGGTTACTTTTTCTCGCACTGGATTAGGGAATACATTGAGTACCTTGAATTCATCAATTAAATTGATACAACTTCTATTGTCATTTGTAAAGGCTTCTTTGAAGTCTAAATTCACTGCTACAGCCTCTACGCATATTCTGTCAACCCCTTTTAATTGATTTTCAGAAAGCCGTACTGTCAAGGCTTGATTGCTAATCTCACCCGGTAAAATGCTTACAGCTAATTTTTCAGAAACGGAGAAGTCTCCAATTGTTAAATTGAGGTTATAATAGTCGGGCACCAAAGTGCCTGTATTGGCAATGCTTAAAATAAAGGAAGTATAGTCAATTTCTTCAATAGCCCGTAAATTACTGATGCTGATATTTAGCTGCGGTGCCTTGATACTAATTTGTTTATTGATTCGCGTGCTGCAGCCTTCCTCATTTATAATTTCTAGTCCGATTAAGTAAACGCCAATTTTATCGAGGGTGGTAGATAGATCAGCTTCAGAGGAGATCAATTCGTCATTAACGTACCAGTTGGAAGTTTCTCCCGCCAATAAAGTAGTAGAGGTGCTTAATTCATAAGGACTGGCAGCCAAGGTTTGTGCTAATTCAAAAGCTGGGGCTGGCGCTTCTTTAATCATTAATTGTTCAGTATAAGTAACTAAACAGCCACTAGCAGTTTCTACTTCTAGGCTTACCGTATATTCTCCTGCTTGCTGTATCAGGAGTGAGGGGGTTCGATTG
>JBKEFO010000061.1:0-13010 GCA_046709585.1 Marivirga sp. | reverse complement strand
AAATCTTGTAGCGGTTTGTAAAGAGTTGCGAAGCTTCGGAAGTCTAATTGAACTGTTTTTTTTCGAAAGGGCTTTAATTACGGCCTTAGAGCGAATAACGATAATTACCATTGGACGTTATTAGTTGCAGACAGGCCTTAGAATGACTCCCCTATAAATAAATAGAAGCCAGAACCTTCCTTAGTGAATGCGAAATCTAGGCGCGTCCAAATGTCTTTTTTGGGGAATAGCAGAAAGCGCAAACCAGCACCACCGGAAACCACAAAATCAGAAATATCTACACTGTTCATTTGATTGAATACTGTGCCAGCACCGGCAAACACTGCTGCGCCAATTCTATCTGTGAAGTTAAAGGGGATAGGTAAAAAGCGATATTCTACCTGGGCGGCTAGCTGATTATTATCCCTATACCTACCATAGTAGTACCCCCGCATCATACTTTCCCCACCCATTAGTGCGAGTTGATTAAAGGGAACATCGCCAAAGTTGAACTGGCCCAATAGCTGCGCTGCTAAAACATTATTTCCCATGGGTTTGTAAATGCGTGTGTCGGATAAAATAGAGGTGAAATTAAAGTCACTTCCCCATGCTTGGTTGTAGTGTAGAAAAGCTAATTCAGAGAAAAAACCTTCTCTAACATTCAGCACATTATGCCTGTTGTCTTGCACTAACCCTAAGCCTAGTCCCAAATTTTGAGAGCCTTCATTGCCGAGAGGCATCTCAAAAGCCTCATTGCCGGGTTCGGCCAAGACAAAATCGACTGCTGCAAGACGCTGGTAATCTACTTCTAAGCCCAGAAATAAATTATTCTTCAATTTTCTTAGAACACGCTCTTTTATAATAATCTGCTTGGCTTCAACCCTGGCGATATAGTCCTCGGGAGAGTTTATGCCTATACCATGGTAAAATAGGGGGAAGCTTTGGAAGCGTAACCTTCCAAGAAAAAACCAACGGTCTTGATCTGAATAGATGGCATGATCAAACCATAATCCGTATTGATTTTCTAAGGTAAAAAAGGTAAATCCATTTATTTCACTTAATCTGTTTGCGGTATCTTGCTTGGCGAAAAACACATATAGCGAGCTTAAGCCTATCTCCCAGCTTGTTTCAGGTGCGTAAGCCAAAGTAGGGTATACCAAAAATTGCGGACGGGATAAGTCACTGGTATCGTTGACAAGGCTATTCCAATACCTGCTAGCTAAATTCTGGGCCTTTATGTTATTCGTGAAAAGCGTTAAGCTCCCGATTAGGAAGACAAGTACTAAAATCCTACTATTCATACTGTCATCTTTAATTAGTTTTGACTAGGCACACTTTTAACCGACGGATGGTGGAATAAGTTATTAAGACGCAAAAGGTTTAAAATTATTGTTAATTACGGCATTTGCGCTATGCTGATGATTTCAGTATTTGTGCGAAGTCAAAAGCAGAAGTAAGGGAGCTAGGCAATGAGATTTATTTGTTTTTAGAATACAAATTAGTTTTGCCTAGCCACCGAGAAAAAACGGGGAGTCGCAGACCTTCCAATTTTGAGTTGTTAGGTCATGGCTTTGTGCCGACCGATTAAGAAGGGTGAGAAGGGCAAGTACCAACTGGTAGCTAAGAAAGGAAGGTGGCTCAACTTGAAAGGAAAACTCAAATAGATTACCAAAAAGACCTTGCCTTATATGTTCGTAGAACGATTAAGGAAACTAAAGGAAGTGTACCGAGGATGGATTAATAACTTCCGATTAGGACGTATAAGACTCAAACTCAAAAAAGTTGAATAGTGGGTACGAAATCGCCTGCGATATTGTATTTGGCATGATTGGAAAAAGTTAGAGCGGAAACGCAAAAACCTCATCCGCTTAGGTATCGAGCGAGGACTGGCTTAGGCTTGGAGTAGGATAAGAATGGGAGCATGGCAGTAGCTCAAAGCCCTATTTTGGGCACTACAATCACCTTATCTCGCCTAGGCAAACGAGCTTATGAAAGTATGACGTATTACTACGCAAAAGTGAAAGTCTGATTTGATGAACCGCCAAGTACGAGACCCGTACGCTTGTATGTGTGAGAGGCGCACCGATGCGTTAATTACTCATCGGCCGTCTACACGATTGGCGTGTCGTTTTTTTAATTCAACTTGCTATTCTAGGGTTACTTAAAATTATTTTTCAAGCTTAGTTCTGTTCCAGTTCGAGATATTGACTGCAGCTTCGTAGGTGGATTGAAGAAAATCAAATAGCATTTTTTCAGGCTTATCTGATTTCTGAACATCTTCATATTTTAAGAAAAACTCTCCCATTTCTGGACTATAAAAGGCTTCAGAAGGGGCGACCTTTTGTTCTCCAAATTTGCTATCACTAGGATAGGCATAGGCATAAAAAACAGGTATTGGAGAGTCTTTAGAACCAGGCCAAAATCCAGCGCTACTAACCTCTTGCGAATAAGCCTCTTGCATAACCGCTACAGGCATATTGGGTATTCCACCCGGATGAAGAGGAGCAGGGTTTCCTGAAAATCGTGTAACTGCCAGGTCAAATGCACCCCAAAAAAGATGGACAGGACTGCACTTACCGATAAACTCACTTCTGAATTTATTGAAGATACCATTGACTTTTATCATGGCTTTCCAAATGGCATTGGCTGCTGTTGGATCATAAGATTTGTTGATGGTATTTTCTGCAAACGGAATCGCAGGATCCATTTCATTCGGTGCCTTGTGAATTTTCACATCAATGCCAACGCTGGATAATTTTTCAAATAACTCCGTATAGAAATCGGCAACGGTTCTAGGCCTCAGTTCTATTGTTTGCGTTTCTGCCTCAGAACTTTGGATGAGGAGCTCGTGGTTTTTGAAGTCAAAATCTAATTGGAACGTGTGCTCCTGATAGGATATAGCTTGCGTAGAGAAGCCTTTTGGTGTGATATAAAGCGCTGTATGCCATGAGTGATTTTGCCAGGGCATAGTTCTTAATCGAATTTTGCCAACGATTTGAATCCATTGATGGAGTGTTTCAAGCGTAGGTTGTATTTCTGTGAAATTCAACTCAGGCCATGATGTTGATTGTTTTGAACTCATGTTAGTAGGGTTTTATTTTATTTCTTCTTTACCGTCACTGTGCGATGCAAATCTTCCTTTGTCTCTGGCATGCGCTACTTCCGTTTCATCCCAAGGCCAGCCACCAAATTGTGTTTTTCCATACTCTTTCATCGTTTCGCGAATTTCTTCTTGCGTATTCATTACAAAAGGACCATGTTGAACCACTGGCTCTCCAATTGGTTTTCCTTCCAGAATCAAAAAGTAGGCTTCAGAATCCCCATTTTTAATCATGATATCTACTCCTGCTAATGCTTCTATGAGATGATTTGAAGCAATCGTTTGTCCTTCAACTTCAATACTTTCTCCTTTGTAAAAAAAGATAGAACGATTGGCTTTATTTCCTGTTTTTGGCAACGTCCATAGCGCATTGGGTTCCATCTTCACGGTATAAACTCCCACCGCATTTTCAGGACTTGCTGCCCATGAATTAGGGGTAGGATCTAAAGCACTGATCTCATTGATGTTACCCGCTATGACTTTAACAGTTGTGGTTCTATTTGATTCGTCTTTATGATCTATGATCGGAATGTCTTCATTCCATAGCATTTTGAAATGTGGATCTACCATTTTTGAGGCCTTAGGTAGATTAAGCCAAACCTGAAATATTTCTAATGGGTTTTCCTTATCCTCATTGAGTAAAGGAAACATTTCAGAATGTTGAATGCCTTTTCCTGCAGTCATCCATTGCACATCACCATCCATAAATCGACCAGCGGCTCCTAAGGAATCCGAATGATCAACTACGCCTTCTTTGTTTATGGTGATGGTTTCAAAGCCCCTGTGTGGATGATAAGGAAAACCAGGCATATTGCTACCATGATACATTCTCCAGCCATCTTTTATCACAAAGTCCTGACCAATATTTCTTCCATTTAGTGCGGCAAAGTCAAGCCCCATTTTAGAATTTCCTTTTGGGTACTCATCTCTGTGATAGGCACAAAATAAAAATGGATCTTGCGTTTTCCATGGAAATCCAAGTGGTTCTATATTAGTAATTTTATTCATTGATAAGGTAGATTAATACACGAATAGGATCTTTATTGATTTGCTCATTTAGATTTTAGCTGTCATAATTTAGCTTTTAAAACCAGCAATAAAAAAGACATCTTAGATATTTTGTGGAAATGAATTCAACTGAACCATTTCCACAAAATAATTATCCAGCGTTATAGTAAAACCTTTCATGAACGATTTGTCCATTTTCCCATTTCTGTATAGCAACTTGTTCCATTGACATACGACTGCTTCCTTTGAAAGTTAAGTCCATCGAAACCTCGATTAGCACCTTTCCTTTGGTACTGTCTTCAGCGATTGCCTTTATTTCCATACCGTGAAAAGCCTCTACACTGTTAAGGAATTCTTCTTCTGATACTCTGCATGCATCTTTTCCCTCTCTATTGCCTTTAGGCTCTTCCATAACTACGTTTTCAGCGTAGTAAGTCTCAAAGGCTTGCATTAATTTCCCTTGGCCCACTTGATCATAAAGGTCTTGTGCTCTTTCTAAATTTGTCATCTTAATTTATTTAGTGATTAATAATTCATTGCTTTATTAACAGTAAAATTAAGCGCTCAAAATTCTCTGTGCATTCACCTAGATTAACAAATGAAGATATTTAAAAATTATTTGGAACGCGTTATTTGACCCCTAATGTTACTTAGCGCTTGCGGAGTTATTCCCAAATATGATGCAATCAACCGTTGGGCAACGCGATTGGGTAGTTCTGGATAGGTATTCAAAAAGTAAGTATAGCGATCTATGGCTGGTGAACCCATCAACATGAGGACTCTGCGTTGTAATTTCCCCATTCTTCTATACAGGAGTTGAGCATTCTCTACCATTTTTTCTTTAGGCAAATCAGCTTTGAATAGGCAATCTTTGTTGAAGATAATGACTTCGGTGTCTTCTAAACAATCAATAAAAAGTTTGACAGGTTCGTTAAACTCCAAAGCCTCTACATCGGCAATAATCCAATTTTCCGGAGCAAACATAAAAACATGCTCTTTCCCCTTACTGTCAATGATGTAACTTCTTAGCAGTCCTTTTTTCACGTAAAAAGTGGAAGCTTTCGAATCGTCTGCATGCTGGAGCATATGTCCTTTTTTGAATTCTTTTACCGTAGCTTCAGGGTCAATATTTAATATGTCTGTTAAATTTTCCATTTGTTTATATTGCACGCCAACGGTCTCGGCTATGAGTAGTTGCGTGGATTAGCACCTAACTTTATAAGTACACAGCAAGTTGGGGATCCGCATGAATTTCCAAAGGGGGCAAGAATAAGCAATTGCTTTAATACCATGTGTGGTCCAGTATGGGCATCTGGTACTGAAGGTATCAAATTATTCTAGCGGGTGCAATGCCTTTGCCGGCAGGCAGGCTGAACGTCAAGTAGTCTGAAATTCGAATATTAATCTTGTGTTAGTATAGCCTTTTCTTAAATTAGGACAAAGCTACTACTGGTGTAAAGAGCGGCTGTAGTATGCTTTACGAAGTGCCGTATACGAGACGTACGTACGCTGGTGTGAGAGGCGCACCGTGGGCTTATGGCGCACGGCGCGTCTACTCGACTGTAGGACGGGTTTGATGCTACTGTGTTATTAAAACATATCCTGAAAAACAACAAACCTGCAAATCACCTTTGCTTTATATAATTAATAATACCACCTTTTAAAATGATTTCAACTTGTCTGCTACTGATGTTGAATGCCAGCTGGATTTCTGTTCCTTTTCCAACTACAGTGGCAGTTATTGAATCATTGTTTTTGATTGTTTTTCTAATGTTTTCTATCCGTAAAACATCCCCTTGTTCCAGTTTGTCCCAATCAGCTGGGTTTTTAAACTCGAAAGGAACGATACCAAAATTGATTAGATTCTGCCAGCCAATACGGGCATAGGATTTAGCGATAGTAAACTTTTGCCCCAAATACTTGGGAGCCAAAGCCGCATGTTCTCTGCTTGAGCCTTGGGCATAATTATCACCCGCTATAACACAAAAGCCTTTATAGTTTTTTTGATTTTCAATGGCGCGATTATAAAAGCTTTGATCAATGGCATAATAAGCAAACTTACTTATCTCCGGAATATTTGAACGTAAAGGCAGCACATCGGCCCCTGCTTTCAGTATTCCATCGGTTGAAATGTTGTCATCCATTTTCAACAAAATAGGAATTTCCATTTCATCGGGAAGCTCTTCAAAATCGGGAAGTGTTTTAATGTTCGGCCCCTTCAATAATTCAGTAGATCCACCAGTAGGAGCAATTAGCATATTATTGTTTATTTTAATATGGGTGGGTTCTTCCCATTGAGGATATGAAATATTCTTGAGTGTTTCGAGTTCTCTCGGATCAGTAATTTCCCCCATTAGTGCTGCTGCTGCTGCGGTTTCTGGACTACATAAATAGACCTGATCTTCGAGTGTTCCTGAACGTCCGGGAAAATTACGAGGCATTGTTCGGAGACTAATCGTATTGGTAGCAGGGGCTTGTCCCATACCAATGCATCCCATACAACCGGATTGATGAAGTCTTGCACCCGAGGCAATCAAAGGCCCCAGAGCCTTCATTTCCATTAAATTTTCCAAGACCTGACGAGAAGATGGGTTGACATCGAATGAAATATTCGGAGACAACACATTTCCTTTTACAATTTGAGATACAATCCAAAAATCACGCAGTCCGGGATTGGCAGAAGAGCCAATAACGACTTGGGCTACTTTTAATCCGCTAACCTCCCTTACTGGGACAACTTTTCCCGGGCTGCTGGGAAGTGCAATTAAAGGTTCTAGCTCAGATAAATTTATTTCTTCGTAATGATCGTAGGATGCTCCTTCATCTGCTTCCAGTTTAACCCAGTCATTTTCTCTTCCTTCTCTTCGTAGAAATTCATGGGTGATCTCATCTGAAGGAAATACAGAAGAAGTAGCACCTAACTCCGTACCCATATTAGTGATGACATGACGATCCCAAGCGCTCAAGCATTTCAAGCCTTCACCATAATATTCTAAAATATACCCACGACCTCCAGTCACATCATACCTACGAAGCATTTCTAAAACAATATCTTTAGCACTTATCCAGTCTGGTAGCTTGCCAGTGAGCTTGATCCCCATGATTTTTGGCATTTTAATATAATATGGCTCACCTGCAGAAGCCAGTGCTACATCCAAGCCACCAGTACCCATAGCAAGCATTCCAATGCCACCTCCTGCAGGAGTATGGCTATCTGACCCCAATAGGGTATGCCCCGGTTTACCAAAACGTTCCATATGTACAACATGACTAATTCCGTTTCCAGACTTACTAAACCAAAATCCAAAGCGAGCAGCAGCAGACTGAAGAAAGATATGATCATCCATGTTCTTATAATCCGTTTGAAGTAGATTATGGTCCACATACTGAACTGCGATCTCTGCTTTAATTTTGTTTAAATTAAACGCTTCCAATTCCAGCATTACTAAGGTACCTGTGGCATCTTGCAATAATACCTGATCAATTTTTAATGCGATTTCGTTTCCGGGATTCATCGTGCCTGAAACAAGATGAGCACCAATCAATTTTTGACTAAGGTTTTGAATTTTCATACTGGAAAGTTTTATTTTTTTACCTGTCCCGCAATGGTCTTGTGTATGGTGAGTTGCGTGGATCAGCACCTAATTTAACAAATAAATCGCAGATAGAATATTCCTGCGGAATATTCGTAAGTCGGCAGTGACCAAGCAATTAATTATACACAGTGTGTGTGCTCAGTATGGGCATCTGGTACTGGAGATCAAATTATTCTAGCGGGTGCAGCCTGTGCCGAAAATAGGCATCCCTTATAGGCAAGTTGGTGAAGCCTGTTGGTAAGCCGCAAAGCCTGTCCCAATTCTTTAAGGGTGCGGGTTTTTCTGTGAAGAATGCAGTGAAGAAATGCTAGGCATTCATGAACACCTTAAAAATGAAAACAGCAGTAAATAAAGCGGGACTACAAAATCCGGTACTGACCCCAATCGAGTTGAGGGCAGGCTGAACAGGAAGTACATACAAAGGCATCATATGGTATGGTGGGTAAGCAAGCACATCTTTGCTAATAAACGCTATTGTGTAGCTGTATCAGGAACCTGCCTTTGCCGGCCTTTAGGTTTGTACAATAGTTTAATATATAACTAATTACTGTTGCTATTGTACTTTTATGAGGGGGTTTTCAAAGAGGGAGACTCATAACTTGTGGATAAATGTGTATAACTTTAAAAAAGAATGGGGTGAACTTTCTTGCCGGCCAGGTTAATGACCTATTGTCTGTATCAGTCCCCATTCTTTTATTTGTTGCCAAGAACCGTTTAGAATCTTAGTCAAAGCGCTTCCATGCAAGGACTTATAAAGGTCTTAGTTAATAGCAACTTTTGTTCACCTTAACTCAAAGTTATGAAATTTAAAGAAACCATGGGTATTGATGTATCTAAAAAAACCATTGATGTATTCCTTCATTTAAACGGTAGTTCGTCTGGGTTCGATAATGCTGTGAAAGGCTATAAAGCCTTATTATTATGGCTGAAGAAACAAACCAGATTGAATACAGGGCAGGTATTGATCTGTTTTGAGCATACTGGACTTTATTCTTTGCCACTCGCTGTATTCTTAAACCAACAGCGTATATTTTTTTCAATGGTGCCAGCCTTAGAAATAAAACGTTCATTGGGTATTGTACGTGGCAAGAATGACCAGATAGATGCTTTTCAAAATTTCGTCTTAGTCTATTTATGTCACTATTTTTTCTCTTTAATAATTCTTTTTCGGAACAAAAAAACACAATATATAAATCAGGAAAATAGATTTCTTGAGCTTTTATTCTTTGTTCATAAAACGTATGTATTTTCTCTGCCGACAAAAAAATCTTTAGGATAGTTATATATCCAATTATACCAAATTGGTTGAAAAAAGTCTCCATCAAAAATGGCGGTTTTTTCGGATCTATTTCCTATTTCAAATCGTTCGATTTGCTTTTTCAAATACCAATAATTAGAAGAAGTATCTGTCTTTTTGAATAATTGATTTACTTCAGGAATAATTTTATAATTATCTTGAAGTTTTTCACAAAGTATTGTTTTCCCATTCCACTGGCGCCTTCAAAAACGATATTTAGTTTATTCATTATATTACCTTGTAATTACACATAACGTTTAGTATAGGCGCATTAGCGGACTGCGTGGTACTTTCTGGTCAATTTTCAAGAAAGTTGAAGCGGGATAAGGCCCTTAATCCTACTACTATTTCGGCTATTTTTTATATACCTTCTTGTGTGTCGTGTTTAACATCAGATTAATGCTCCTCCGCTAAGGAATAATTTTTAAAACTACATTTCCTTTTTTTCTTCCGGTGTCTACATATCTGTGGGCTTCAATTACCTGTTCCATTGGATACACTTTATCAATGACAGGATCATACTTCTTGTTTTCAAAAAGTTGGCGCAAAAATTCAAGATTTTCTGTCCGTTCTTCAGTAATGTCAGTTCCCTCTACCGTAAAAAATTTTCCATCGGGTTTTAAAAGTGGCTTACATTGCTTTTTACTAGTTTTCCCAACCGCATCAAAGATGATGTCAAACCTGTCTGAAACGCTTGTAAAATCTTCTCGGTCGTAAAGAATGATATTATCTGCTCCTAGTGTTTGCACAAGTTCTTTTCCCATCGAACTACACACAGCAGTTACAGCTGCTCCATAATGTTTGGCAATTTGTACAGCAGCAGTACCAACCGATCCGGTAGCGCCATAAATAAGTACTTGTTGGTTGTTTATCTCAGCGATTTTTCCTTTTCTTAAAAAATAAATAGCTGTTTGACCACCAAATGGAAGAGCAGCAGCTTCTTCAAATGAAGCATTCTTAGGCTTATGCGTAATCACTTTCTTTTCTGAAATACATAGATATTCGGCATGGCAACCTTGTTTTAATCCGGTGGTACCATATACTTCTTCTCCTACTTTGAATTGAGTTACGGCTTCTCCTACTTGTTCAATAATGCCTGAAAAAACTGTTCCTAAAATGGGTTGGCGTGGTTTTGTAAATCCCAATACTATACGCATAACTAATTTCATAAACCCTTCCACATTAAGCCCTCTAATCCTGGCATCTCCTGTGTTTACAGCTGTGGCAATTATCTTCACTAAAACCTCCTCCTTTTTCGGTATAGGGCTTTGTATATTTTTGATTACCAACACTTCTGGGGGTCCGTATTTGGGGCATATTATCGCTTTCATAGTTATATTTTGTTAATCTGCTAGTCTTTATGGCACACAACGATTGGCTAAAATGCGTTTCAATGCAGTTTAGGTCTTGTGTGCGCCCATTATGGGTATCTGCTACTGAAGGTATCAAATTATTCCAGAGGGTGCAATGCCTGTGCCGAAAATAGGCATCCCTTATAGGCAAGTTGGTGAAGCCTGTTAGTAAGCCGCGAAGCCTGTCCCGATTCTTTAAGGGGGCGGGTTTTTCCGTGAGGAATGCAGTGAAGAAATGCAAGGCATTCATGAACACCTTAAAAATGAAAACAGCAGTAAATAAAGCGGGACTACAAAATCCGGTACTAAGCCCCAATCGAGTGGAGGGCAGGCTGAACGCGAAGTAGTCTGAAATTCGATTAGGCATATTAATCTTGTGTTAGCATGGCCTTCTCTTAAATTAGGACAAAGCTACTACTGGTGTAAAGAGCGGCTGTAGTATGTTTTACGAACCGCCGTATACGAGACTATGTATGCTGGTGTGAGAGGCGCACTATGAGCTTATGGCTCACGGCCGTCTACTCGGCTGGGCTTTCGTTTTATTTATTATTTATTTCGAAAATTGACTGAAAGTTCTCTTCAATTGAAGAAACTTCTTCATCGCTGATATTATCAAATTCCTGCTGTCTTTTATTCTTTGATAAGTTACCGTTATTCTGATTTAGCAACTTGATCAATAAATCCACCGTGGTGTCAGGCAAAGAAAAATAAGTATTTATGTATTTAGTCATTCGATCATATTTATCTAAATAATCTAGTTCCTCTGGTATTATTTGCACAATGGTATCTTCAACACATTGGTATAAAAATTCCGCCTGTTTGGTTAGGTCATAATAACGATATAGATCAATTGTGTCATGAAGAATTTTGACATTGTGATCTTCTGTGGCTTCCCATTCGATTAAATCTACTCTTTGCGAAGAGTAGGACTCCAAAATTGACTGATATTCGTCAATTCGATTTAGTATGGCAGCTGATACTGGGAAAATCATCCCTCTTTTAGTATACCCCATTCGAGTCAATATATGATGAATCATGTATCTATGTATACGGCCATTGCCATCTGAGAAAGGGTGAATAAATACGAGTCCAAATGCTATCGTAGCGGCTGCTAAAACAGGATCGTACCCAGACTCTTGTATGAGGTTATTTGTATCTAATAGTCCTTTCATCAAAAAAGGTAAATCTTTAGACTTTGCTGATATATGGTCAGGTAATGGAGAAAAATTTTCGCGATCATGTTCTCCGATAAATCCTTCCTGTGTTCTTAACCCCATATTCTTCAGCTTTTTTGATCCGATAACGATATCTTGAAGCCTTTCTAATTCTTCGATTGTTAGCTGCTTTTTTCCGGCTTGTCCAATTGCTTTACCCCAATTTCTTGCTCTAAGATTTGGAGGATATTCTCCTTCGATGGCAAAAGAAGCTTTTGAGTCTTTCAATAGCAGAAATGCTGCGATTCTTCTGATGAGTTCTTTGCCCTTACCATCTAAGCTTTTTTCAATTGAACTGGATAGATCTTTTAGTATGAAGTTTTCTATTTTATTAGTTTTATTGATCATCGGACAGAACTCAGGTGTTCCGGGTAAGTTGTTTTTTATTCTGTGTCGGGTAGAGTTTATCGAAGTGCTTGTGAATTGTAGTTTTGGATTGACGATTTCGACATATGTTCCTGTCTTTAAATCTGATACTTCAAGTGCTTCGCCCATTAACCATTCGTACAAGAACCAAATTCTTCTGGTGTATTGGCTTGTTGGCTCTTTCTTTATCATATTCAGAACAGGTTCTTTGCCTGAATATTGAAAGAACTTTTTTAGAATGTATAGATCAATTCCTTCGTACTTTAACGCAAATGCTAAATGGCTGGTTAAGTCATTGTCAGGTTTGTGTCTGATTGTAAATACTTGCCATTGGTCAGTATCATACCGTTGATGTTTTTCAGTAACAATAGCAAGCCTATTTGGCAGCGGAGCGTTTGATCCGCTTTCCTCAATAGTAGTTATTAAAAATGCATAGCCGGCAAGAAATCCTGGTTCTGGAGTAGATCTTCCATGAAATGTAGTTACTTTTTGTGAAAAATAGTTACTCATTATTATTTTTTGTGAAATACAATTACAAATATAAGATGAAAATCAATTACTTTATATGAATTATGATTATTAAATCAATTTAAACGTGAATTTTAATTACAGTTGTGTGGGTGATAATTGGGATGAAGCCCAAAGCCAAGCTAAAATGCGTTTGCCACACGTAGCTGACGGAGTACTAAACTAGTAAAGCCAAACCGATACTATAATACTAGCTAGGAAATAAATGTTGCGTACCAACTAAATATAAAAGCACACTGCCAGCCAAAAGCACTGCAGTGATTAGCAGTTTGGCTTTACGATGAATCAAATACAATACGATATAGAAGCAATGAGCAGATGCATTCTTAGCAAATGTTGTACTTCGTTTTTTACTCTTAGGAAGAGTACTATTTCTCCTTACTTTTTTCTTGACAAAAAAGTAACAAAAAGTCAAGACTGTGTGCCCTTCCGCTAAAATGGCCAATACTGTCGCTGAAAAGAAATGAGATGAAAAGCTCGTGCCTCACTTTCCAGATAAATTTCTTTTTTAAGCGCGTCCGGATGGTCATTTCTTAACGCTCATGGCCCAAGGTCGGTGGGGCATATTGG
>JBKEFO010000060.1:0-13019 GCA_046709585.1 Marivirga sp. | reverse complement strand
TCACAAAAGTCAGCTATGTCGAAGTATACAATGAAACCTTGGTTGCAGCATTTAGCAGTGATCTACAAGAAATAGAACAAAATGGTGTAATTAATTATAACAACCTTTCTAAAGGCTCACCAACGAATTACTTATGGGTTTTTGAGGGAGGAGAGCCACAAACCTCAAGAGATGAAAACCCTATAGTGGTTTATCCATCAACAGGCGTATACAGCGTAAAGCTCACTGTCAATAGAGGTGCCGGGGACACAAGTGCTGTTATCAATGAATACGTTACCGTACGCTCTGCTGATGAAAACCTCGTTCCTATTTTTGATGCCAATACAGTTACGGTGTTTGAAGGTGAAACCATTTCTTTTAGAGATTTGTCAACAGGAAACCCTGATTCATGGTCGTGGAATTTCGAAGGCGGAAGTCCGAGTACCTCTAGCAGCAAAAACCCTAGCATAACCTATGGCAATGCAGGCACATACCGCGTATCGCTAACAGCAGCAAATGAAAACGTAGAAAGAACTGTTGAAAAACAAGCAGCAATAAATGTTTTAAATAGTTCAGGAATCGAGTATGCAGATACTGTTTCCAGTAGTTTTTACAGCGATGCGCTACTTGCTTTTGATTCCTTTTTTGGCGGTCAGTGTGGAGGTCAAGAAGTCCCCGAACTAGTAGATAGCATCAATGGTATTAGCGGTAATAATACGCGCTATTTGAGTCTTCCTTTAGGTAGTTATGTAATCTTAGAATTTGTAGATAACGAGATTGTTGATGCGCCTAATCAAGATGACCTCTATATTAAAGAATGTAATCCAGCAGGTGAATTTGCAGACGTTTTCGTTAGTAATGATAAAGTGACCTTTACCTATTTAGGAACGGCCTATTCAAGTACAGAAGGAACAGCAAATTTAAGTTTCGACCTGAGGGATATCAACTATACAAAAAGCGTCCGCGCTGTGAAAATTGTAGGTAAAGACTTTAAAGGAAATTCCCCTGGCTTTGACCTAGTATCTGTTTACGGTGGTGCTGGCGCCAACAAAGCAATCAATGGCGCCTTGGACGCTAAGTTTGTAGCCGACAAGCTTACAGTTGAAACTGGGCAGCAAATAAAGTTCACAGACCTATCAGGTGGTCAGCCAAACAGCTATAATTGGCGTTTTGATGGCGGTAGTCCTAGTAGTTCGAACTTGGCAAGTCCTTCCGTTAGCTATCAAACAGGGGGCACTTATGATGTGTCATTAACCATCAATAAATCTGGACAACAAACCACAACTACCTTAACTGATTATATAGCAGTATACGATCCTACTAGCTGCGGCGATACCGAAGTACTAAGTACCTCTACAGGAATAATTAATGATGGTAGCGGAGAATTAAACTACGGTAATAATATTGACTGCTCATGGCTAATCGCATCTTCCTCTTCTAAGGCCATTGCTATATTTTTGAATGATTTTGATACCGAACAGGGTGCTGATGTTTTACGGATACACGATGGCGCCGACGCCACTGCACCGCTTATTGCAGAGTTGTCGGGCCTCAAGTCTGATACGACAATCGTTACATCTGGCAACTTAGCTTTCATCAATTTTATTACCGACAACTCTATTACCAGCGCTGGTTGGTCTATTAATTATGAAGAGGCCATTATTGCAGATTTCGAGGTTGATTTCGTAGAGGTCATTAAAGGCAATAGTGTGCGATTCACGAGCACTGCAACTGGACCCATAGATGAATGGAGCTGGAGCTTTGAAGAAAGTTCTCCTACTAGCTCAACAAATGAAAACCCTATTATTACTTTTGATAAACTCGAGGGTAGCATGAATGTGAGCTTAACCGTTAAAAACGCTACCATGGAGCACACTCTTGTAAAAGAAGGCTATATCACCGTTTTAAGTCCACTATTATCAACTACAAAAACTAGCAGCGTACAATTGCATCCCAATCCAGCAACAAAATGGGTGATTATAGATAACATTGATGTACAAACAGTAAGCATTTTAAACCTACAAGGAAAGCTTATAAAGCAATATACCACGGAACAAATAGATATAGAAAGCTTAGATAAAGGCTTTTATCATGTTAATATTATTTCAAAAACCGGAAAAATATATATCGCAAAAATAATTAAACAATAGTAAAATAAGTCTCTATCGGTAGCTACGTGCTTATTACACGAAAAAACGCCCTTAATATAGCCTAATATAAATGCTGATATGCACTTAGGAGTCTAAATATTATATCGTATTAAATATAGGCTATTTGTATTGCTCGAATTTTTCTTCTAAATTTGCAGAAAGTTAGATAGTAACAAATATGAGGGGGCTTTGCAGTCCCCTCTTTTTTATCATAGCCGAATGGAATTAAGTAACACCATACAAGAATACCTAAATGAGATCATTATTGACCCACAATATTTTGTGGTAGAAATTGTGATTTCAGGTAGTGATAGAAAAAAAATAGTGCTATTATTAGATGGGGATGAGGGAGTTACCATAGAATACTGCGCTAGCGTAAGTAGACAGTTAGCACACCGAATGGAAGAAGATGCGGTGCTTGAAAACGCATATGTGTTAGAAGTGTCCTCCCCAGGTTTGGATCATCCACTGATGAACAAGCGCCAATATTTAAAAAATATTGGACGCAATGTAAAAGTGGAGGTAGAAGAAAAATCTATGAAGGGCGAACTTCTAGAGGTTGAAAATGATTACATCATTATTAACCAACAAATAAAAGAAAAAGGTAAAAGTAAAATACTTGAAGAGGAGGTAACCATCCCTTTCAAGGAAATAAAGAAAACTAAAGTCTTGGTTTCATTTAAGTAACATGGACACATTAAATTTAATAGAATCGTTCGCTGACTTTGCTCGGCAAAAGAATATTGATAGGCCTACCATGATTCGTATCCTGGAGGACGTATTTAGAACTATGATCCGTAAGAAGTACGAAACGGATGATAATTTTGATATTATTATCAATGCAGATAAGGGAGATTTAGAAATCTGGCGTTTCCGCGAAATCGTGGATGACAACTCAGAAGATATTTGGGAGCACGATAAGATTAGTTTGACTGATGCCAAAACAATCGAACCTGATTTTGAAATAGGCGAAGAGGTAGCTGAAGAAGTTAAATTAATTGACTTTGGAAGAAGAGCTGTTACCACTGCCCGACAAACACTAATTCAAAAAGTGAAGGACTTAGAGAAGGATATTCTTTTTGCTAAGTACAAAGAGCTTGTTGGAGAGATTATATCGGGTGAGGTATACCAGACCTTAAGCAGGGAAATACTACTAACAGATGCCGATGGCAATGAATTAGTATTGTTAAAATCGGAGATGATCCCAAAAGATAGGTACAGGAAAGGTGACAATGTTCGCGCAGTAGTTCACAGAGTAGAAATGATGAATGGTAACCCAAAGATCATCTTATCAAGAACTTCACCTGTATTCTTAGAAAGATTATTTGAGCAAGAAGTTCCTGAAGTTTACGACGAACTTATTACAATGAAAAAGATTGTAAGAGAGCCCGGCGAAAGAGCAAAAGTTGCTGTTGAATCATATGATGACAGAATTGATCCTGTAGGTGCCTGTGTAGGTATGAAGGGTTCTAGAATTCATAGCATCGTTAGAGAGTTGCAAAACGAAAATATTGATGTAATTAATTATACAGACAATATGGAGCTCTACATACAAAGAGCTTTAAGCCCTGCAAAAATCTCTTCCATTAAAATTATAGAAGGCAGTAAAAGAGTTTCCGTTTACCTTAAGCCCGATCAGGTATCATTGGCAATCGGTAAAGGTGGACAAAACATAAAATTAGCTAGTAAATTAGTGGGTCTTGAAATTGATGTCTTTAGAGAATTAACAGGTTCTGAAGAAGAAGATGTATTAATTGATGAATTTAGTGATGTGCTCGAAGACTGGGTTATCGAGGAGTTGAAGAAAATAGGTTTGGACACTGCTAAAAGAGTTTTAGAATTAGGTCGTGAAGAATTGCTTAAGCGAACTGATTTAGAAGAGGAAACCATAGACGAAATATTTAAGATATTTAGTCAAGAATTTGAGCAGGAGTAATTTTTAATACTCTCTCAAATCAATAATTATTAGAAGAATACAAAAGCATATATGTCAGAAGAAAAAATGATGCGACTCAGCCTTGCGGCAAGAAAATTGAATGTAGGATTATCTACAATCACAGATTTCCTTAGCCAAAAAGGATTTGACGTGGACAGCAAACCAAATTCTAAAATCTCTGAAGAGCAGTTTGGTATGCTGGCTAAGGAGTATGCAAGCTCTGCCATGGAAAAGGAAGAAGCCTCTGGCCTCACTATTGGTAAAAAGCATGCAGGCAATGTAGTGATAGACTCAGACGGAGAAACTACTTCCAGAAAAGACGAAGAAGAAGAAAAGATTCTTATAAAAAATGCGGGATCCTCTTCTTCAGCAAGAGCAGTGACTCCTCCAGCAAAAGAAACTTCTGACACAAAACCAGCTGCTGAGGTACATAAATCCGAAGCACCTAAATTACAAGGTATCAAAGTACTTGGTAAAATAGACCTTGATAGTAGAAAGAAAAAAGAAGAGCCTAAGCCAGTAGCTCCTCAAGTAGAAACGCCTAAGGATGAAAAACCGAAGGAAGAAGAAAAACCTACTCCTGTTGCTGCTCCTGCTCCTGCTCCTGAAGCTAAGGAAGTTGAAGAGCAAGTAAAAGAGGCTCCTAAGAAGGAAGACGAAAAGCTGAAGGAAGTAGAAAAACCTCTAGAGGCGACAAAAGAAACTCCAAAAGAGGACAAAAAAGAGGAAGATAAACCCGTTGTCAAAAAGGAGGAAAGTCCGCAGGTTGAAAAACCTAAGCAAGAGGTTCCTATAGTAATTGAAAAGCCTAAGAGTGAAACTATTGCTGCTAGAGCTGACGCATTAAAAGGGTTGACAGTTTTAGGAAAAATCGAACTGCCGAAAGAAAAAGAAAGAAGAGGCAAAAAAGGCGTTAAGCCAGTAGCTTCTTCCGACGTAAAGAAAGACGGAAAAAGCAAAAGACCTAGAAAAAGAATTTTACCGGGAAATACTGCCGGCAATAAACCTCCATCAGACCCTAGAGTTAGAGGTACTGGCCCAAGAGGAAATAATAGCAAAGCCGGAAGTAACGTAAGAACGCCAAAGGCTGAACCTACAGAAAAAGAAATTCAAGAACAGATCAAGCAAACTATGGCTAGACTGAGCGGAAAAAGTGGCTCAGGTGGCGGTGGTAACAGATCAAAATATAGAAAAGAGAAAAGACAAACGCAGGCTGATAAACGCGAAGGTGATTTACAACAGCAGGAGCAGGAGTCTAAGGTTCTTAAAACAACTGAATTCGTTTCGGCAAATGATCTTTCATCGATGATGGATGTAAGTGTGAATGATGTTATTGCTAAATGTATGGCATTAGGCATCTTCGCCTCAATCAACCAGCGTTTAGATGCAGAAACCATAACAATCATAGCTGATGAATTTGGTTATGACGTGAAATTCACTGAAACAGATGATGAAACCGAAGTAATTACTGTAGAGGATAGCCCTGAAGATTTGAAAGACAGAGCGCCAATCGTTACCATCATGGGTCACGTAGATCACGGTAAAACATCTTTACTAGATTTTATCCGTGAAGCAAAAGTTACAGATGATGAAGCCGGTGGTATCACACAGCATATTGGTGCTTACGATGTGATGACAGAATCTGGTAAACGCGTAGCATTCCTAGATACACCTGGACACGAAGCCTTTACAGCCATGAGAGCTCGTGGAGCTAAGCTGACTGATGTAGTAGTAATTGTTGTGGCCGCGGATGACGCCGTTATGCCTCAAACAAAGGAAGCTATAAACCATGCACAAGTAGCTGGTGTTCCTATGATCATCGCTATCAACAAAATTGATAAGCCAAACGCTAACGCTGAAAAGATTAAAGAAGAATTAGCAAACATAAATATTCTAGTAGAAGACTGGGGTGGTAAATACCAGTGCCAAGAAATTTCTGCTAAAACAGGTCAAGGTATTGACGACCTTTTAGAAAAAGTGTTACTTGAAGCGGAAGTATTAGAGTTGAAAGCGAATCCTGATAAAAATGCCACTGGCTCAGTGGTTGAAGCTGAGTTGGACAAAGGTAGAGGTTATGTAACTACTATCATGGTACAGTCAGGTACACTAAGGATTGGCGACGTACTGCTTGCTGGATCTCATTATGGTAAAGTAAAAGCCATGTTTGATCATCGAGGCAAGAAAGTGAAGGAAGCAGGCCCATCAACACCTGTACTGATGCTTGGGTTAGACGGGGCGCCACAAGCGGGTGATAAGTTTAACGTAATGAATAGCGATCGTGAGGCAAGAGAAATTGCTAACAAGCGTGAGCAGATTCAGCGTGAGCAGTCAATGCGAACTAAGAAGCATATTACTTTAGATGAAATAGGTAGACGTTTAGCTATCGGTTCATTTAAAGAATTGAACGTTATTATCAAAGGTGATGTGGATGGTTCTATTGAAGCATTGTCTGATTCATTACTGAAGCTTTCCACTGCTGAAGTTCAGGTCAATATAATCCATAAAGCCGTAGGGCAGATTTCTGAGTCTGATGTATTATTAGCCTCAGCGTCAGATGCAATTATATTAGGCTTCCAAGTGAGGCCTTCTCCAAATGCGAGAAAGATTGCTGAAAACGAAGAGATAGAAATTAGATTATATTCTATCATCTACGATGCCATCGATGAAATAAGAGATGCGATGGAAGGCATGCTTGCTCCAAAAACTGAGGAGATTATTACCGGAAACATTGAAGTGAGAGAAGTCTTTAAGATCACTAAGGTTGGTACTGTAGCTGGTTGTATGGTGACAGATGGTTTTGTGAAGAGAAATAACCAAATTAGAATCATTAGAGATGGTATTGTAACTTATACTGGAGATATAGATCAGCTTAAACGTTTCAAAGACGATGTCGCTGAAGTGAAGAAAAGCTACGAGTGTGGTATCAGTCTCAAAGGCTTCAATGACATTAAAATCGGCGATGTAATCGAAGGATTTGAAGAAAAAGAAGTGAAGAGAACATTATAAGACGAAAGTCTACTACTACTATAAAGCACCTGCTATCGTTGATAGCAGGTGCTTTTTTTATGCCCGACAAAAGAACTCTGTATCTTTTTCTAGCTTTCGCATTATAAGGTTGTAACATTCAATTTTCAACAGTTTGAGAGACCTCATTACACATAGCGAACATTTGGTTAAAATAACAGAAAAGAAGTATAGTATTGGGCAAGCCAAGGATAACCCCAGGTACTTTCAACCGCTATATGAGCAGTAATTCCCTAAAGTATTTCGCTTTCTGCTCAAAAGACATTGTGACCTCACACTAGCAGAAGAAACTACTTCTCAAACTTTCCTAAAAGCCATTACCAATATAAAAAGCTTTCAATATAGAGAAGGAGGATTTTCCTCATGGCCTTACAAAATCGCCCTAAACGAATCCAACAGTCATTTCAGGAAAAATAAAACACAAAAAGTAATACCATTAGATGATACCCTAGCCTCCCAGATAATGGATGAGGTTACCAGCATTTATTCCGACCAAGCAAAAGAAGCGCTAGCAACAGCCATCAGCAAGCTTAATAAAAACCAAATAGAAATAATACAGCTACGCTTTTATGAAAGCATGCGTTTTAGGCAAATTGGTGAAGTGCTGAGCATTAGTGAAAACAACGCCAAAGTACGCTGTTACAGAATTATTGATAAAATCAGACTCCTAATGCCTCGATCATGAAAATCAAAATAGTATATAAAAACCCGCCTATAACCGATCAGGAAATTATCGACAGAATGAATTTTCATCGTCTTTTGCAAGAAAGAAATGCCTTCGTTAAAGCAAGCAATAGCAAGCGAGTACATCGATTTAAGGTAATATCTGCATTTGCTATGCTGCTCACACTATTTGGGACAATTGGTTTCTTTTTCTTTGAAAACGACAAACCAAAAGTGGCTTTCGTAGCCCCCAATAGTCAATTAATACTAGACTGGCAGACCTTGCCGTTAAAAAATAGACCTTTAGCTGACAGCATTAGTGCTCTTGAATCAAGTCCCGCCATACAAACAAATAAACAATCTCTCGCATCTAGTAAAAACATAAAAATAGAGATTACAGATAAACAAATTGAAGAGGCCAACACACCAAAAGCAATTGCATATAAAAGTAACTACAAAGAAGCCTATCCACTTGTTGGCATGGATTCCTTGCTTAACTACTTCAACACCTACCTAATTTACCCAAAAGATACATTAAGCAAGTCTAACCCCATTTCTGGCTCTGCTACAGCATTTTTTACAATTGATACTACAGGTAAAGCTATAGCAATAAAAATTGAAAATTCCCTAGGCGCCAGCTTTGATCAAGAAGCAATACGCTTGATCAAAGGCATACCGCTCTGGAAGCCTGCCCGCTTGAATGATAAATTAACAGAATCACAGCTTAGCATACCATTATGGTTTAAGCCAACGGAGGCCACTACTAATTATTAACCACAATCATTTTTTAACATGGAAAAAATACGCCTTTCAAAACTCCCCTCATTATTTTTTATTAGTACTTCTAATGCTCAATTTACAGCCACAGATAGTACCCAACAACTGGCTCTACTGGTGGCGAACTACTTCCTCACACAGAACATTAACCCCAAACAAATAGAAGTTATAAGCGTGGGGGAGCATCAACCCCGAGCAAGTAACGCTACTACAGAGGGGCGTGCAAAAAACCGACGGGTAGAAGTTTTGCTTAATTTTTATTGATTAGCCATTAAAAAAGGGCCGCACAACTAAGTACCACCCTTTTAACAAAAACAATGCTGTATAGATGCTATCGAACTACGAATTTTTTAATCTCTAATGACCCTTTTTGGTCTTTCACTTGCATAAAATAAACACCCGCCTTAAAAGCGCCAATGTTTATTATGGTCTCGTAAAAGCCTTCAATAACCATTTCCTTCGACTGATAAATAAGGTTGCCTTTTGAATCCAACAGACTTAAGCTTACCTCTGTTTCTTCATCATACTCCTTTTTAAAGTGAATATATCCGCTTGTCGTAGGGTTGGGAAACAAACTTGAACTACTCTCTATACTTACTTCACCACCCACTTTCTTAATAGTACTTTTTAAGCCATCCCCTGTTTGACGGAGTGCGCTGTCAGCAATTATTCCCATTATAGTGATCTGGTCAAAATACAATTGATCTTTTTTGTTATCTGCCAATCCTTGTATTCTAAATCGTGCATTTTGGGGAAAGTTATAGAAACTTCTATCCACATAGACTGTAGCCAAATAGAACCCTCTATCTGTAAAATCAATCCCTTCTGTATAAGTAGAGATGGTGTTCCAAATTTGCCCATCATGATACGCTACTTCAAACTGATCACCATAGTCCATTCTGTTCGCATAGAAATAGAACTCAAAAGATAGCTGATTGAAATTATTCACATCTAAAACCGTGGTGCTCATGGACGACCCCTCTCCACGATCATCGGTAATACGAATGGCGCTGTTACCCTCATAGGCATAAGACCCCCTATAATAGCTTGCATTGCTACCTCCAGACACCCAATCGCCCCAGCCCGCCTCAAAAAAGCTTTGTGAAATAATTTGCGGGCCTTGCACCTGATCGCTATTTGTAGTGATCGTTATGCTACTAATTGCTGACTCATTTCCAGCACCATCAATAGAAGCTACTCCTACCTCATAGGTCGTTACCGCACTTAGCCCTAAAAAGGTATAGGTCAACTGCTCTACCTGATCCAGCTGTAAACCATCCAAATAAACCACATAACCCGAAACAACGATGTTATCTGATGCTGCCTGCCAACCAATGGATGCTGAGTTAACACCCACAAAATCTGCTGCCAAACCTGTGGGTACTGACGGGGCCTCGGTATCTGGAACAGTTAGCGTATTTACCGTTAATGGTACGCTATTAGTTGAACTATTACCCGCCTCATCAACAGCAACCACATATGTGACATAAGCGGTGCCCGCCTCCAAGTTAGCAATGTCATAGGTGGCAGATACCGAACTCCCTATTAAAACACCCTCCAAGTAGATGCGATAGCTTGTTACCGCTACATTGTCTGTCGAAGCTGTCCAACTTAAAGTAAATGAGTTTATAGTAATATTAGCCGATTGAAGGGTACTTGGACTTATTGGCGCCTCGGTGTCTGGTGTAGCGATAGTGCTCACTGCAAGCACCTGACTGTCTGCAGACTCATTTCCCGCACCATCCTTTGCAATAACCATCATGCCATATGTTGTCAACTGCTGTAGTCCCGTAAATTGATAGCTTGTGGCTGTAACATTCGCCTCGAAGGTATCATCGATATAAACATCATAAGAACTAACTGCTATATTGTCTGTAGCAGAAGACCAATTAAGTGTAAAAGAAAGGTCGGATACATCGCTAGCTGATAAGTTCACCACTGTACTCGGTGCTTCTGTATCAGATGAGTTGGGGGTAGATACAGAAATTGTGCTACTCTGTGCCGAACTGTTAGCTGCTGCATCTTTCGCTAATACATTTATTAAGTAAGTTGTGGCTGGCGTTAGACTGGTAAAACTATAGGAAGTCGTTATTGACGAAGCAACTGATACGCCATCTTTAAATAGCTCGTACGCTGCTACGCCGACATTATCTGTTGCAGGGCTCCAGCTGATGTCAAAGCTACTTGATGTTACATTGCTTACTTGAACGTTTTGCGGTACCGTAGGTGTCTCTGTATCAGATCCTCCACTTCCTAGGTCTATTGTATGGCTGCCAAGGTCAGAAAATGTATCCGTAGTTAAAGTTTCCCATTCTGCAGGGGTATAATTTATAGTAGGGCTAGTAATCGCTGGCTTTCTGACCAAAGTAACATCTTTTGCAAAGTCTGAGGTGTTATCAAGAACGCCGAGCTCATCTAGTAGACTTCCATTCTTAAATAAAGCAACCGGGTCGTTACCGTTAAAAGTCAATGCGCCTACGCCTGTGACCAAATCCGCTTCCGCTTGCATGCTAGCATCTGCTGAAGTGTGCACTATCACATAAACTTGTCCGTCTGCAAGTGTGCCACTGAGCACTAATTCCGAAGACCAAGCACCCGCACCATTGGTTTGCTTAAAGAGTGAATAGCTCGATAAATCTACAGGTACACCCGTGAAATTAGCAATTTCTAATCCTTTGTTAAAAGAAGAGCCTTCAATGTATTCCGATATAAATAGGTCTGCTGCACTTCCTCCTGTAGCAACAGCATTCACAGTTATAGAAAAAGATTGGCTTGCACTTAAAGCTCCGTCAGCAGCCTCAATAACCACATTATGTGTTCCTACATTTGCTGTAGTGCTCAGTCCACTAAGTTGTGCGCTTCCATCTCCATTATCAGTAAATGACAGCCAGCTTGGTAATGTAGTGGCAGAAATTGAGATAGGATCTGACTCAGCATCTGTTACGTTGATAGCATATTGATAAGTCTGGCCCGCAGTAGTATTGGTCGTAGCATTGCTTGTAAAACTTGGTGCCGTATTCGCTGGCGCCCCATCGCAAGCATATATTAAGCACACATATTCGGGATTATCAATAAATGGGTTTCTATTATTCTGAAAACTATAAACGATGTTATTTCTTTCTCTCTCGGCATCTGTTACGGGATCCATCTGATGCCACTCTAATAATACGGAAAGGCGTGCATGTATTGGCGACTTATCTGTATTGTCTAATAATATTTCTGTAAGCTCTAGGTCTGGCTCTCCTCCACCTTCATAACGTGTCGCCATGTAAAACATCATCCTTGCTACATCTCCTTTTACCTCATCACGAGGTTCCCATACATAGGATGAGGAGCTAGTTTTAGATTCCGTTGGCCCATTATAAGTACCCGACGCATCCACGTAAAAATTATCCGCGTAGTCAAAGTTTCTATTATTACGAGCAGAATTAGTAGAAATATCTGCCGCTCTCAAATGGTGGCAATCCGTTCCTGCGCCTTGTGATGTTCCGAAATCTCCTCTTGATTTCGCCCACACATGTTCTCTATTCCAACCTGCACCACTATTATATTCCCCTGCAGCATCCATCCTAAAATTAGAATAGATACCAACTACTTTCGTCGGATCGGTGGGGTCTTTATCTGCCTCCTTTAAGATGTCCCAGACATCTGTACTTGAACTTGTATATGGAAAGGTAATATGACCTTTAATGATCTCGTGAAGGCTAGCCTTAAGCTGAGCACCTGATTGTCCAGCGGCAGCATCATAATACCCTGCTGGCACTTGGCCAAACAGCTGGAAACTAAATAAAATTAAAAATAATAAAAGTGGGGTAGTAAATTTATTGGGGTTTGTTGTTTTGGTTGACTTAGCGGAAGTCAAGGCTTTTATCATAGGTTAGCGTTAGTTGTATCTTTGCATTTATATAAAAACTGAGAGCTCAAACTCTTTAATGACAGCATTGCATAGCACTCTTTATCGAGCAAATAAACCATTTGCCTTTCAAAATAAGAAATCAATCCGAAGACTTAACAATTTGCTAACATAAAGGCATGAGAAACAGGGATTAACATAATACAAAATAAGAATAGTGCTATTACTATATTTGGTGGGTTAAATATTTGTAAGCGTTTGTAAGCAATTATTCAACATCACCATACTGGCCTTGGAATCAAAAAAGGTGTCTTCTTTTTATACCTTGTATATGCATTCCCAAATAATTGCTCAAGGCGTCTTTCTTCAAAAAGAGCGCCTACAATTACGTACAAAAGCACGCAGATGGCATGTACAACATTCGTGTAGCTAGGGGTAAAAATTACGAAGCCAATAACAATCAAAATAGTTGCGGTATAAAGTGGATGTCGCACACGCGCATAAATACCAGTCGTAATCAGTTCTAGACTTTCCTCTATCTTAAAGCCTAAAAAAGCCGCCAAACTCATCTCTTTAAACGCTAGTTTAAATAGTAAATAGCCAAAGGTGGCAAACATTAATCCAATAGCCTTATTGG
>JBKEFO010000059.1:0-13048 GCA_046709585.1 Marivirga sp. | reverse complement strand
AAGCTATTTATGAAAAATTGGGTATTAGAGAGAGAGCAGAGAATATGATGCAGTATTATTTCGATAAAGGATTTGCCTCCTTAGAGCAGTTAGAAGGAGAAGAACAGGCTAAAGTTTTAATGAGAGCCTTTTTTAATTACCTTATTAACAGAGAAAAATAATGAGTACCACACTAATCATCATAATCGTTACCTGTATTGCCTCTTATGCATCTTGGCAAAACCCGAGCAAGCAACATGCCTATTTGATGAACCCATATCAAATTGTACAAAGAAATCAATACTATAGGCTAATTACATCGGGCTTCTTGCATGCCGATTATATGCATTTGATTTTCAATATGCTAACCTTGTTTTTCTTTGGTGATATAGTTGAATTTTACTTTAACCAAGTGTCAGAATATGGCACGATCTTATATGTTGTCATGTACTTGCTTGCCATGGTAGTAGCTGATATACCTACAGTAATTAAATA
The DNA here is from genome assembly GCA_046709585.1 of Marivirga sp. GTDB lineage: Bacteria > Bacteroidota > Bacteroidia > Cytophagales > Cyclobacteriaceae > Marivirga. The sequence goes on along the minus strand of JBKEFO010000059.1, from coordinate 12,574 downwards.
CAAGGATAGTCCGCATTATAATGCATTGGGCGCTTCAGGAGCAGTTTCTGCTGTGGTATTTAGTAGTATATTGTTTAACCCGCTCAATGAGCTTTGTTTGTATGGCATACTATGTTTGCCAGGCTTCATCTTTGGCGTGATCTATATCATTTATTCGTACTACCAAGGCAAACGTAAAAATGATAATATCAACCATGATGCCCACTTATTTGGAGCACTCTTTGGTGCGGTATTTTCGATAGTAGTTTGGCCTAAACTGGTACTCCATTTTATAGACCAGATGACGCAATTTAGTTTATTTTAAAATACACGACAAATCAACCGCTCGTCATCTTTAAAGCTATCATTTAGCAATCTTTTTATTATCTTCCCCTCAAAAAATAATTAGTTTGTTATGATGAAAATGAAACAGTGGAGCTTATTGCTCCTGATGATAGTCTGTGCAGCAACAGTTTCTGCGCAAGACAACCCAAGATTTAGCAGCTTTGAAGAAGCAATGGCCGGCATGAACCCTTTCTATGGAAACAGTGGTCCGGGTAATGTCAACTGGATCAACGATGGTACGGCCTACTCTTTCACGGAAGCCAGTGAAAGTGGTGCGCAACTTATCAAAACACATGATAATGCGTCTGGCAAAGAAGAACTGATCTTCAGTACAGAAGGCTTAAAACTACTTGGATCAGGAGAGGCTTTTAAGTACAGCTCTTTCCAATGGTCAGATGACTCTAAATTTTTGCTTTTTCAAAGTAACTTTCGCCCGGTATGGAGAAGATCTGGAATCTCCGATTACTATTACTACAGCATATCAGATAAGTCATTGGCATTGGTCGCTAAAGATGCACAGACAGCTGAACTGTCTCCAAATGGTAAGAAAGTTGGTTATGAGCGTGGAGGTAACTTATTTGTTTTCGATTTGTCAAAGAAGGAGGAGACGCAATTGACTGAAGATGCTGCAGATGGCTTTTATAACGGTCGTTTTGGCTGGGCATATGAAGAAGAATTTGGCCTAGCGCAAGCTTGGGAATGGTCTCACGATAGTGAGTATATCGCCTTCTGGCAGTCAGATGAGCGAGAGGTGCCTATTTACCAAATGACAGATTACCAAGGGACACATAAAAAATACATTGAATTACCTTATCCGCAGGTGGGAGATACTAATCCAACCGTAAAAATCGGGGTCATTAACGTAAGCAAGAATTCTAGAGAGTGGATGCAAGTACCATTGAATGATGGCTATATCCCAAGAATCTACTGGACTGCCGAGCCTGCAAAGCTAGCAGTGATGCAAATGAATAGAGCGCAAACTGAAATGCGCATGTACATGGCTGATGCCAAAACGGGTGAAGCCAATATAATTATGGAAGAAACTTCGGATGCTTGGATCGATGTATTCGATTTCTTTGCAGGGATTATGCATTATGCCTTCTTCCCGAAGGATGCAAAAGAATTTTTGTGGATAACTGATAAGGGTGGATATGCACATCTTTATAGGTATGATTATGCAGGTAAACTGCTGAATCAGGTAACCACTGGTGAGTGGGAGGTAGTATACGTACATGCTGTTGATGGAAAGAAAAAGAAAATCTATTACACTTCAACGGAGGACTCACCTTTAGAGAGACAATTATATGTGGTGGGTTTTAATGGCAAAGGAAAGAAAAAGCTGACTACACAGAAGGGCCGTCACAATATAGATATGGCACCTGAAGCGAATTACTTTATTGACAAATACTCAAACACGCAAACTCCTCCTAAAGTAGACTTAAGAAATGCAACTGGTAAACTAATTATCAGCTTAGAGGATAATAAAGAAGTATCAGAAGCAGTGGTGGAGGCTAATTTTGTTAAGCCTGAGCTCACTTCTTTCACCAATTCAAATGGCGATGAAATTGATATTGCAGTCTACAAGCCTTTAGGATTCTCTCCTAGTAGCAAATACCCTTTGGTAGTAGATGTATATGGCGGTCCCGGGGCACAATCAGTATATGATCAATGGGGCGTTAGTGCTTGGCACCAATATTTGGTAAACAATGGTTATGTAGTAATGCAAGTGAATAACCGTGGCGGTGGCGGTTATGGCCGAGAATTTGAGAAGGTAGTGTATAAAAACTTGGGACATAGAGAGGCTGCTGACTTTGCTGATGCTGCAAAGCACTTAGTGAGATTGGGCTATGTTGATGCTAATAAAATAGCCATAAGAGGACATTCATACGGCGGCTATATGTCTAGCTTTAGTATTTTAAATCAACCGGATGTATTCAAAGTAGCTATTGTTGGAGCGCCTGTAACGGATTGGCGGCTATATGATAGTATTTATGCTGAGCGTTATATGGGCCTGGAGGAAGATAATGAAGCAGGTTACATTAGCTCATCTTCTACTACTTATGCAAAAAATCTAACAGGTCATATGTTTATTGCACACAGCACCATGGATGAAAATGTGCATGTTCAAAACACTTTTCAACTAGTGAAAGGCTTAATTGATGCTGGAAAAGACCACGACTTGAAAATATTTCCTCCAGGAGCCCACAGTGTGGCTTATAATTACCCTAGCTATATATTGTTGATGGATAATTACATTAACTACTTAGAAAGGTATTTGAGGTAATTAGTACCATTTACCACACTAAAAAAAGGGCCTTGAAGAAATTAAAGGCCCTTTTTTTAGTGATTTTTTCTTCTAATTCGCTTATAAAGGGCAAGGAAAATAGTGAAAACCACTGCAGTAATAAATACCCTCATAATGAAGAATAAATGGATAACTGCACCTAACAAGAGTACTTCCACAAGCCCATAGGTCAAAACGAAGCTGAGAAAAAAGAAGAGATAGCTTTTACTATTCATAAATTAAAGACTAGAAGTTTCCAGTATGTCTGTCATTAAAAAAAGACCAAATACCAACGCCGAATACAATACTAACGAGTATGCCTAATGCTAAACTAATGACGAATAATAGTAAAGCGGCCTTTGCCCAGTTCGCTTTACTGATTTTAGTGTTGCTACCAAATGCCCAGACAAAGAGCATTACAAAACCTACTAAGGGAATTAAGGTGATGAGGTAGGTAATCACCCAATCGCCCACGCTTACTGGCTGGTCTTTTATATTTTGGTTTAAATCGTTCATAATTAAGTTTTTAGTTCTCTTAATGTAGAAAGAATAGGCTGCATGTACAATATTTCTGAAAACCATTGGGCATAAAAAAACCCTGATTGTTAGATCAAGGTTCTCAAATAGTTTTGAATATTTTTAGTTTATGGGCTCAATAGACACATAAGATCTGTCTTTTCTTCCTCTTTTAAACTGAACTACACCATCAGTAAGTGCAAACAAAGTATGGTCTTTTCCCATACCTACGTTTTCACCTGGGTGATGAGCAGTACCACGCTGACGAATGATGATGTTACCAGCAATTGCTGCTTGTCCACCAAATATTTTTACACCTAAGCGCTTACTTTCCGATTCTCTTCCGTTTTTGGAACTACCGGCTCCTTTTTTGTGTGCCATAGTTTATCTTATTTTGTAATTTTCTCGATTAATACTTTTGTAAAATCTTGACGGTGACCGTTTCTCTTCTTATAACCTTTTCTTCTTTTCTTCTTGAAGACGATTACTTTGTCACCTTTCATGTGACCTAAGATTTTACCTGATACTTTGGCGCCCTTTACTAAAGGAGCACCTACTTCAACTTTTCCATCGTTATCTACTAACAATACTTTGTCGAATTCTACGGAAGCGCCGTCTTCACCCTCCATTAATGGAGCGTAAACGAACTGGTCTTGTGTTACTTTGAACTGCTTACCGCCTATGTCTACAATTGCGTACATTGAATAATTATTAAATTAATGTGTATTTCCCTCTAAAAAGGAATGCAAAGATAATTATATTATTAATATCTGCAAAACATAAAGCTATTAATGCGTGTATATTCTAATTTTCGCCTTCCTCACATTTTAGCAGCAGTCTGCTTTGCGCTTATTTCTGGCTTTAAAGAAAGCGGAAATAGGCTATTAAGCCCATTACAGCTTTATCTGCTTGTTTTATTGCTTGTAATGCTTGCTTTTAGTGCTTGCATTGCTTTATTTAGTGTCACCATCTATACGGGCAACTACTCAGGAGTATGAAAGTAAATATACCAGAAAAATATACGGATTTATACGTAAAAGCTTTAGAGGAAAAAAAGCAGGTCTTACAGGCTAAGATTAATCAATTTCAGGCTGAAATAGTTGAAATAGAAGCACATTTGGTCACCTTGTTAAACGTTCCGCTTTTTCAAGAAAATGAGCAACAAAATCTATTGCATCAAAAGACAAATGCGTATTATGACCAATGGCCATGGACAAAAAAAATAGCCTATTTTGTGGAGTTTAAGCGGAAATTGGTAAAAACAATGGACGTGGTAGACTTTATATTGGAGAAAGAGCCTACACTTAATAAGGCAAAGGTAAGAAGTTCAGTATCAGCAGCTTTGTCTAATAAAATGAAGAAAGGGGTTTATCGAAAGTTCGAAGATCCGGTAAGTGGCACAACCTATTATGGACCAGTCCTTTACTTCTTAAATGCGCACGAGCCAAAGATAGAAAACATGCCAGATGACCTAAAAGAACGGCTCTTATATAACAATTAATTTGGCCGTATCTCATGTAATGTTCTTTAAATAATACCATACTTTTTTGCTTGTGTTTGTGGAAAACTTTTGAAAGTTTTTTGAAACCTTATCTACGCGCGTTGAGGGCCGAAGTAGTGTTGAAATATGGATGGTTAAAGTGCTGTGCTAATGTGAATTAAGTACTTATCCACATACCATTGTAGGTAACTTTTCGGGCTTTGATTTTTAGCTGTCATTCCTAATATTTGTATGATCAGGAAATAATAAGGGGGGAGTATTTACTGTGTTTGGGCTTGTAATTTTTCTCAACAGCCTAACAACTAAATTTTTAACTTTTCTTAACACGGTTTTCTGTCAATAAATTTCGACAATTATTAAATTTATAGATACAATGAGAGAGGTAGTGGCAAATCAGGAAGAGCCGATTTTAAAAGAGAATAATAATCGTTTCGTATTGTTTCCGATTCAACATGGTGATATATGGGAATTCTACAAGAAGGCAGAAGCAAGCTTCTGGACTGCTGAGGAAATTGACTTGAGTCAAGACATGAAGGATTGGCAAAATCTGACTGCTAATGAACAACACTTTATAAAGCATGTCTTAGCATTCTTTGCAGCTTCCGATGGCATAGTGAATGAAAACCTTGCAGAAAACTTTGTCGCTGAAGTACAATATACAGAAGCTAAATTTTTCTATGGTTTCCAAATAGCAATGGAAAACGTGCACTCAGAAACTTATTCCTTATTAATTGATACCTACGTAAAAGACAATAAAGAAAAGTCTGGCCTTTTTAATGCGATCGATACGATGGATTGTGTGAAGAAAAAAGCGGATTGGGCTTTACGTTGGATTGATGAAGGTAACTATGCAGAAAGGCTAATTGCTTTTGCAGCTGTTGAAGGCATCTTTTTTTCAGGTAGCTTCTGCTCCATTTTCTGGTTAAAGAAGAGAGGTTTAATGCCAGGACTTACTTTCTCAAACGAGTTGATCTCTAGAGATGAGGGATTACACTGTGACTTCGCCTGCTTATTATACAACAACCACCTAGTGAATAAGCTCTCAGAGGAGAAAGTGACGAGCATTATTATGGATGCTGTTGAAATTGAAAAAGAATTCGTTACTGATTCACTGCCTGTCAACCTTATTGGAATGAATGCCGAACTGATGAGAGAATACATCGAGTTTGTTGCGGACAGGTTATTAAACGAGTTAGGTTGTAAGAAAGTGTATAATGCGACGAACCCTTTTGACTTCATGGAAATGATTTCGCTTCAAGGAAAGACTAATTTCTTCGAAAAAAGAGTTGGTGACTACCAAAAAGCTGGTGTCATGAAGAAAGATGATGATACATCTGCGCGTTTCTCCTTAGAGGAAGATTTCTAGAAAGTAGACGCTTGCGGTATGCGAGTACTTGCACTTAATACTTGATCCTAAAATATAAGAACCCTATAACACCACAATTCAATGCTAGTATTAAAAAGAGACGGAAGGAGAGAATCCGTTAAATTTGACAAAATCACCTCTAGGATAGAAAAATTATGCTATGGCTTAGACCTCAATTATATCCAACCTATTGATGTCGCTAGAAAAGTAATTAACGGTATATATGATGGCGTAAGCACGCAGGAACTAGACAACCTTGCAGCTGAAACGGCAGCATCTATGACTGTTAAGCATCCTGATTATGCGAAGCTAGCAGCTCGTATTGCAATTTCTAACTTGCATAAAACTACTTCAAAGTCTTTCTCAAGCACTATGAAGCGTTTATACACTTATGTAGATGCTAAAACAGGTCAAAATGCGCCATTATTATCTACTGAAACATATGGTGTCATCAAAAAACATGCTGCTCAGTTAGACTCTGCTATCATTTATGATAGAGACTTTGGTTACGACTATTTTGGGTTCAAAACCTTAGAGCGTTCATACCTGATGAAAACAGACGGTAGAATTGTAGAGCGTCCGCAACATATGTTAATGCGTGTATCGATTGGTATCCATGGTGAAGACATCGAATCTGCATTACATACTTATAACCTGATGTCAGAGAAGTGGTTTACGCATGCGACACCTACCTTATTTAATGCAGGTACACCGAAGCCTCAACTTTCCTCTTGTTTCTTATTAACAATCCAAGACGATAGTATTGATGGTATTTACGATACCCTAAAACAAACTGCTAAAATCTCTCAGTCAGCAGGTGGTATTGGTCTAAGCATTCATAATGTAAGAGCAACAGGTTCATACATCAAAGGAACAGGTGGTGTTTCCAATGGTATTGTACCGATGCTAAGAAATTTCGATATGACCGCTCGTTACGTGGATCAAGGTGGTGGAAAGCGTAAAGGTTCTTTCGCTATTTACCTAGAACCTTGGCATGCCGATATCTTCGAATTCCTTGATTTGAAGAAAAACCATGGTAAAGAAGAAATGCGTGCTAGAGATTTATTCTATGCACTATGGATTTCTGATGTATTCATGGAGAGAGTTGAAGCTAACGCAGAGTGGACCCTATTCGATCCGAATGAAGCGCCTGGCTTAGACGAAGCCTATGGCGACGACTTTAAGAAACTTTACGAAAAATACGAACGTGAAGGAAAAGGTAGAAAGACCATCAAAGCACAAGATTTATGGTTTGAAATCCTAGAGTCGCAAATTGAGACAGGTACACCTTATATGTTGTATAAAGATGCTGCAAATAAGAAGTCTAACCAAAAGAATTTAGGTACCATCAAATCTTCGAACTTATGCACGGAGATTATGGAGTACACTTCTAAGGATGAGGTAGCGGTTTGTAATTTGGCCTCTATTGCTTTGCCTATGTTCGTGACAAAAGATGAGCAAGGTAAGCCTAGCTTTGATCATGAGAAGCTATACGACATAACTTATACGGCTACTAAAAACTTAAACAAGGTAATTGATGTCAATTACTATCCGGTGATAGAGGCTAGAAACTCTAATATGCGCCACAGACCTATTGGCTTGGGTGTACAGGGATTGGCAGATGCTTTCATGTTGATGCGCTATCCTTTTGATTCTGTGGCATCACGTCAGTTGAATAAGGATATCTTTGAGACGATTTACTTTGCGGCCATGACAGCCTCAAAAGATTTATCCGTACTGGAAGGTCCTTACGAAAGCTACAAAGGTTCACCTGTATCCAAAGGTATTTTCCAGTTCGATATGTGGGGTGTTTCTCCTTCAGAAAGATGGGATTGGATGACCTTAAAGCAGGAAGTGAAGAAAAATGGTGTGCGTAACTCATTACTAGTTGCACCTATGCCAACAGCTTCTACTTCTCAGATCTTAGGAAATAACGAGTGTTTTGAGCCTTATACTTCTAACATCTACTCTAGAAGAACATTGTCTGGAGAGTTTGTGGTAGTAAATAAGCACCTAATGCATGACTTAATTGAGTTGGGCATGTGGAATGACAATATGAAAAATAAATTGATCGGTGCTAATGGATCAGTGCAGGATATTCCTGAAGTACCAGCAGATATCAAAGAGTTATATAAAACCGTTTGGGAAATTTCTCAGAAGTCTATCATCGATATGGCTGCCGACAGAGGTGCTTTTGTTTGTCAGTCGCAGAGTATGAATTTATTTATGCAAGATGCTAACTTCGGTAAGTTAACGTCAATGCACTTTTACGCTTGGAAAAAAGGCTTGAAGACGGGTATGTATTACTTGCGTTCAAAAGCTGCGACTAGTGCTATTCAGTTTACTGTAGATAAGTCAGCTTTGGGCGAGCCAAAAGAGGTAGAACCAAAAGAGGATATCAACAATAGCACAGCTACCAAAGTTAACCGACCTACTCCACCAACAACGCAAGGAGGAAACGGACCAGTAGCCGTAACAGCTACCGCCGAGGATGATTTGGCAGCCTTAAAGGCAGCACAAGTGGCTTGCTCGATAGATAACCCGGACGACTGCGAAATGTGTGGATCTTAAGGATGTACCGAGCCGCTAGTGTGTAGATGTTGGAAAATGTATAATAAAAAGCTACCCAAGAAATTGGGTGGCTTTTTTTATTTCTTTCTTTAAGGACTTAAAAATAGCATCCTATTTGGCTTAGTGAAGATTTTACTACCTAATTCCTCTCGAGCCATATACCCATCGCAAGTCACTCAACTGAAGAGGGGAATCTATACCATTCAACCACAGCTTGAATTTGTCCTATATAATGGTTTTCAACCCACTAATAGTGAGAAAGCTAAAGCTGTCCAAGAACAGATTACCGACTACTCGGGAATGACGATATTGGTTTGTTTTGGGAATTCGAGCAGGATTAAAATCTCCTTGATAAGTCGCAAGATCAATTGCTGTCTTAATCAAAATATTTTATCGCGTCATTGCCAACTACTAGGGAGTGATGGAAATGCGTTGTTCAATGATTTTTTTACTTCTTGGGCAATTTGAAAACCACCTTGATCTTTACAGTGCTTTCAACTGCCTCTCCGTTTTTTTCTGCAGCCTCCCAGCTAGGTCCGAACCTTATTAACCTAATTGCCTCAGTGTCGCAACTTTCTGACACACTATTGACTACCTCAATGTTAACTATCCTTCCAGCTGCTGAAATACTGAGTTTCAACTTCACCTTTCCTTCCGTCTCATTTTCCATTGCTGATGCAGGGTATTGTAGTTGCTCTTTTAAGTATTGCTTAAAGGCTTTCATTCCAGTTCTAGGCTGAGCGTTCTGATAGGATTCGACCTTTTTTTCTGACCTTCCGTAGCCAGTTATAACCACTTCACTTAATTGGCGAATATCAGTAGAAAGCTCAATTTTTTGGAGCGTTTCATCCGTAATTTCAACCTCTTTTTTATCCATCCCTATCAAGGTAATTACCAACACATCTCCAATAGTAGCTTTAATGCTAAAATTACCATCCAAATCAGTATTAACACCGGTTTTGGCATTTTTGAGATAAACACTTACACCAGGCAAATTCTCCCCTGTTTCTGCATCTGTCACCTGTCCTTTAATAAGCTGATTTTTGGCGTTTACAGTCAATTTCCCTGCTACTTCCTCTAGAGAAGTTTCACTATCCAATGTTTGAGATACTATATTACTTCGAATCGCTTTTTTAGCTGATTTTTCTGTGTTGACGGCTACACCACTGGCTACTTTTACCAACTCCTCTTCTACAGTATCGTCCAATTCAGCCATGGCTTTCGGCTCTGGGGTAGCTTGTGGTATTTCTCTTTGTGAACTTTTTAATAGCCTTGGTATATCCGCAATCATTCGATCCAAATCCTCATTTTCTTTCTTTCGAGCACTTTCAACAGGATTCCTTGGTGCCTTTTTTATAGAATTGTCATCTCTAAAAGAAGCAGGCTCCTTGTCTTTCGAAATCCCCACTTTAGCCATATTAGCTGAGTTTACAATCGGCTGACGTGGTGCTGGTCTACTAAGGCTGTCCAATGGTATATGGTCGGTGCCCTTTAAGCTGATGCCATCCTGTGAGCCCACTGGGCCATAGAAATAAACTGCGGCAATAGTAGCAACTAACAGTAGTATAAAGCTAGCAGCATAAGGTAAAAAATGCCTCCAAAGTGGAATAATAGCTCTTCCTTCCCACTCTTTTATGCGAATAGCCAATTTTTCCTCTAATGCATCTACAGCATTAAGCGCTGAAGTATTTTCAGCAAAGCCTTCCATAGCCTCGGCTTCAAATGGGTTGTCCAGAAGGTGTTTTTCTACAGCATGCTGCATAGCTGGGGAGAGCGACCCAGACAGGTATGCAGACATTAACTCGGCGCTGATGGCCTTGAATGGGGTTTTATGGTGATCAAATTTATTCACTGCTTTCCATGCAACTTTTTAAGTTCCTTTTTCCATTTTGTATAGCGCTTTTCACCTTTTTTAATTCATAAGAGGTGATTTTGACAATCTCCTGATAACTTTTCTTTTCTATATAAAACATTTCTACGCACTCTTTCTGAGTGCTTTTCAACTGCTCAATACAAACATTTAACCTTTCTATATTATCTTCCTCAGGAATACTTTCATTTATAGGATGCAAATGATATTGATTTTCCATAAAACTTTCAGAGTAATCTCCAATATGCTGTAAAGCCGACTTCTTACTTCTACGGATTTCCATCAGACAATGATTCTTGCTTAATACATATAGCCAACTTTTGAAATGTATCACCTCATGTTTTATTAATTTCTCAATAAGGGATTCAAAAATTGTCATGACAGCATCTTGCGCATCTGAAGGTTCCTTCAAATATTTTAAGCAAAGGCCATAAACTAAATGCATATATGGAGCGTACAGCTTTCCTAGTATTTCTAAGGAAGCAGTTTCTTTATAGCCTTTTATCAACTCTTGCTCTTTTTCTATGGTGTTTTGTTTACTCAACGAATGCTGCTTGCCTTACTTTCAAAATCTAAAATACAAATCCTTCTCAACTGCAGACCTACTTTGAAAGAAAATTAATAATTATTAAAACTTTTATGGAATCTGGGTTGGTACTGCATCTTAATAGAAAAATGTATCACTAAACACGGAAATTATGAAGTATTTAAGCACAATCAAATCGCTACTTTTTCTTTTTATCATAAGCCTGTCGGTAGCACATGCACAATTAAAAACAATTACTGGTAAAGTAACCGATGCAGACTCTGGAGAAAAGCTGCCTGGGGTAAATGTATTGCTAAAAGGCACTAGTATCGGCACTGTCACAGACTTGGACGGACGCTATTCCCTATCCTTCGATCAACCTAATGCCATCTTGGTATTCACCTTTATAGGGATGCAGAAAAAGGAGGTGCCTGCAGGTAGTAAAACCATCGTTGATGTGGCTCTGCATACTGATACACAGCAGCTTTCAGAAATCATAATATCTACAGATGAAAGTCATAATCAACCATTAAGGATAAAAGGTGTAAGCAGTTCAAAATCAAGTAAGGCTGCCTTTCAAAATGCGATCATGCAAGACCATCACTATACCTCTTCAAATACAGAGGAATATGAAGGCCTAGCGGAAAATACCTTTCTAACACCACTTAAAAATCCTTTATCTACTTTTTCTATCGATGTAGATGCAGCATCCTATGCTAATATTAGAAGGTTCATCAACAATGGTCAAAGACCGCTGGCCGATGCCGTAAGAATAGAAGAGATGATTAACTATTTTGATTATAGCTATAGGCAACCTGTAGGGAAGCATCCTTTTTCTATAAATACGGAGGTATCCTATGCGCCATGGAATGAAAATCACCAATTGGTACATATTGGGCTGCAAGGCAAAACTATTGCAACCGAGGATTTACCGGCCTCTAACTTGGTGTTTTTAATTGATGTTTCTGGCTCCATGTCTGCACAAAATAAGCTACCGCTTTTAAAGGCAGGCTTTAAAATGCTCACTGAAAAATTGCGAGAAGATGATAAGGTGTCTATTGTGGTTTATGCGGGAGCTGCAGGTTGTGTATTAGAGCCTACGGCAGGGAATGAAAAGAAGAAGATCATGGAGGCCTTAAGTAAGTTGCAGGCAGGTGGCTCTACTGCGGGTGGTGCCGGGATTAACTTGGCCTATCAATTAGCGAAGGATAATTTTGTGGACGGCGGAAATAATAGAATTATTTTAGCGACCGATGGTGATTTTAATGTAGGAGCTAGTAGTAATGATGCCATGGAAAAACTAATAGCGCAAAAAAGGAAAGAAGGAGTATTTCTAACTGTTTTAGGCTTTGGTATGGGTAACTATAAGGATAGTAAGATGGAGGTGTTAGCTGATAAAGGGAATGGAAATTATGCCTATATCGATACTATGCTTGAGGCTAAAAAAGTATTGGTAAATGAATTTGGCGGGACGCTTTTCACCATTGCAAAGGATGTGAAGGTCCAAGTAGAATTTAACCCTGCTAATGTTACAGCTTACAGATTGATAGGTTATGAAAATAGAAAGTTGGCTGCAAAGGACTTTAATAATGACAAGAAAGATGCGGGCGAATTGG
>JBKEFO010000058.1:0-13130 GCA_046709585.1 Marivirga sp. | reverse complement strand
GAAGTCCAAGAAAATTATTATGTTAGATGAGCACAACAATAACAAAAATATTGCAGATGCATTGGCCAAAGACAATGACAACTTCATAAAATATGAGGTGTGGAATACGGATCATTCATTTACGAATAAAAGGGTTTCTTTAATGAAAGAGGTGCTGACTTTTATCAGTGAATAAATACTACCTTAAGTAAATTGGGCCTCTTAGTAAGCGTTTATTAAAGCAATTAAGACTCTTCAAAAAACAGGTATCTTTACTAGCTGTGACCAGCGGAATTCACCTGTAGTTATGGCTTTCTTTGTGCTGCATTTTCACTACTTGAGATAATAATAAATTAAAATAATTGTTTACGTTAATATCATAATTTATGTACTCTGCCGACCACTACTATGAAAAGCCTAATCACCGCAATCGCCATTCTGTTTTGTCTTTCCGTTCAAGCACAAAATATTGTGATAGAAGACCAAGCTAATGTCTTAAATAAGCGCATTGATAGTTTGTTAACTGCAAAATTTGCTTCAAAAGACCTAAACTATACCTCATCAGTCGACTATAAGCAGAAATGCGACTACCTCTTTGCCAAGCTCGCTCTAGAGCAAGGTAACACTCTTGCTACCTTAAAAGACTGCAAAGACAAACCATTTGGCAGTACGCAGATGGGCACTTCTCTTGCGCTCGCCTCGGATGAAGATAAGGCTACCTTAATTTTTTATACCTTTTGAGATTTGATGGAGCGCCCTGCTGAGGTGAATCCTCCAATTGCTTCTGAAGCTGTAAGCATTAAAGTGCCTGCAAAAAACGAAGCTGGAAACACCCCAACAGCAGAAACAAAAGAAGACCTATATAAAGGAGTAGAACTTGACCCAACGGTATCAGAACATGATTCACGGTATTTCTTTGCTCCATCAGCTAGGCCTCTAAAAAAAGGCGAACTCTATTATAATATGCTATACTTCCTAATCCATGATGTTCAATATGGTATCAGCGATCGCTTATCTGTCGGCTTAGGAACTACTGTTATAGGCCTACCTTTCTATGTAACCACCAAATACGCCATTCCTATTGACGAAAAATCTTACTTTGCGATAGGCGACTTATTAATACTCGGTACTTATGGTGTCGATTTTATTGGTAATCTTCTATTTGCCAGCTATACCTATGGAAGTGACCAGAGTAATATTACTTTTGGAGCAGGCATGTTTACTTCTAATGACAGAGACTTTACAGCCAATAGGTTCTCCTTTGTCGGCAATATTAACGGCATGCTGTCAGTAGGGAAATACTTTTAATTGATCAGCGAAAACTATCTCAGCCCTTTAAGCCAAGAAAATGATGTGTCAATGCCTCTTTTTGATTCTAATGGTAATCTTACCTCATTCCAAGAAGGTAGTTTCACGCAGAAGAACACTATTTGGTTTGGTATTTCAGGAGTTCGATTTGTCAACAGGAAGAATTCAATCGTGAGTTTTCAGCTTGGCTTGTCGCACATTGTTAACATCGAAGGTAAAATCCCCTCTCCCTACAATCAGCCACAATGGGAGGATTATAGTGGCTCGGACTTCAATTTTGTCGCCTTTCCTACCATCTCTTATACAAGAAAATTCAAATTAAAGTAAAATATATCTTGCCTGATTTCACTTAAAACCAAAAGCTAATCTTGCTTTTTCAGAGAACAATTCGCTAAATTATTGTTTGTATAGTGTAAAAGAATAGCGCTACTATTCACCTTCAATACTATGAACCTATGAAAAATAAAGCATCGATCACTCTGCTCCTCTCTCGCATTTAGCTTAACCCTTCATGCACAAAAACAAAGTTTTAGCTTTTCAGCAGAACTCAAAATAAGCCCCGAACTAAGCAAGCAATTCAATCCAGATGGTAGAATTTTCCTCTTACTGTCTGAGAACTTAAGCGCTGAACCCTACACACAATTATGGCCTAATCCAGTCGCAAAGACCTATATCTTCGCCAAGAACATCCACAATGTCGACCCATCAAAAACCTTAATATTAAGAAATGATAACGAATGGGTGAGTACAGCAGGATGGACGCTAGATGCTCTACCTGCGGGCGACTATAATGTGCAAGTCTTGTGGGATCAGGACACCCTACTCTCTAGAGTTGATGCAGCTGGCAACCTCTATACTGAAAACCAAAAAGTAACTATTGACCAACAACCGACCGTCATAAACCTTAGTCTCAATCAGCAGATCAGAGAAGAACTGGTTAGCAAACATCCATTAGTAAAAACAGTGAATTTCAGAAGTGAAATGCTTTCTAGTTTTTGGAACAAGCCGATCTATCTCAAGGCCGCTATTGTACTTCCTCATAATTACGATAAGAAGAAAGCCTACGCTATCCGCTATAGCGTACCTGGTTACGGAAGTCGCTATACAAGAATCAACAGGCTCCTAAGTAATGAAGATTTTATGAATTGGTGGAAATCAAATGAAGCTCCGCAAATAATCACCGTCTTTTTAGATGGTAAAGGTCCCTACGGAGATTCCTATTATCTGAATTCAGACAATAGTGGGCCTTATGGCGATGCCCACATAGAGGAATTCATTCCGCATATTGAAGAACAATACAGAGGACCCAATATAATGGCTACTCGTTTTGTTGACGGCTGCTCTACTGGGGGCTGGGTATCTCTAGGCTTACAATTATACTATCCTGACGTTTTTAATGGTACTTTTTCTTACAGCCCTGATGCCGTAGATTTTGAAAATTATCAATTAGTAAATATCTATAAGGACAAAAATGCTTTTGTAAATGAATTTGGCTACGATAGACCCGTTATGAGAAGTACTGCAGGAGAACCTATGGTGTCAATGCAAGATTTTATAAGACATGAAAATGTGCAGGGAGCATCCAATACCTACCTTAATTCTGGCGGGCAATTCAGCGCACATACTGCCCTCTACAGTCCGAAAGGAGTAGATGGCTTATCGAAACCTCTATTCGACCCCTATACGGGCCAAATGGATTCAACTGTTGCGCAATCTTGGAAAAAATATGATTTCAAGCTTTATCTTGAAAAGAATTGGGCTACCCTAGGACCTAGGGTACAAGGGAAAATTTTTATTTGGATGGGAGATATGGACAACTTTTACCTGAATCCTGCCACAAGAGCATTAGCTAGTTATTTCGAAACGACAGTAAACCCTAAATCAGATGCTGAAGTTATTTTTACCCCTATGGAAGGCCATTGTAGCCTGTATGATCACAGAACCGTACTAATGCAAATACAAGAACGAATGGATGCCCTAAAAAAACAATAGTGGAAATTACTATATCACTTTGAGTCAAATCGTATGCGTCGAAAAAAAAGTGAGACTGATGTTAAATAATATAGCCTTCATTAGCGATAGAAAACAACAACAAAAAACCCCGAATAAATTCGGGGTTTTTGTATTTAAAAATATATATTTTACAATTTTTATAACTGAATCTCTACTTCCGTCGCTAGGTCTAGCCCATCTGCTACAATATCAAAGATATCGCTATTACTCGTTTCACTAATAACTATTACTCCTGCTCCATTTTTTGTGGCTGCTTCTAGCATGCTGCCGCTTACACCAGCAAACCACGCCAACGGATCAAATGTCACCTCAGCAATAGCACTTGCTCCAGCAGCAAAAGTGATATTTCCCTCTTTCTCAACCTCAAATGTCTCGCCTGAATTAAATTCAAATCTAATAGGGTGCGACTCATCATTGCTATCTACAAATGTTCCTTCTATTATAACTGAAGGGACGTTGCTTTCATCCAACAATTCTAATTCAACGCGTACTTCTGTATAGGTACCTACAGGGAAACTTAAATTTCCTAGATCTGGAGTTGTTGCTCCGGTTGCAAAGTCAATAACAACATTTTGTTGAATATTTACCTCCACTGAATCACCTGCTGCTGTCTCAGCCTCAAATTCGATCTCAGTTAATGTAATAGAACCGGAAGTAAACTGAAGAGAATTGGCTGCCACGCGCTCACTAGAGGGAACAGATGAGGCACTACTAATTGTCTTAAATCTCATTTCTACAGTAGGCTGGGTAGTTGTTTCTGTATCTTCACTACAAGCGCTCAATACAAGTACAAATAATACTAAATAAGCTGACATTGATTTAAAATAATTCTTCATAATCGTACGCATTTTGTTTGTTAAATTATATTTGTTAAAAATGAATAGTGACTTACTTAAGCATGAATTCAATTGTGTTCAATAATAGCTTTTGCATTCACTGCTTATAAAACAGATGAGCTTTAAAAACTCCTACCAGAAATTTTAACTTTTTAATTTTTACGAGCATAAAAAACCAATATGTTGTTTTTCACCTTGCAAAAAAAGGGAGGCCAGTGACTGGCCTCCCTAATTAGAAATTTAATTTGCTATGGTGTTTTTAATCTTCGGTATCCTCATCTTCGTCTTCATCTTCTTCATCTTCTTCATCGTCTTCATCTATGTCCCCGTCGTCATCGTCATCTTCGCCTGCATCTAAAACTTGATCTAAGTTTGAATCGATTAGTCTTGCTAAGTCAAGATTCGACGAGTTGTTGATTCTAACGACACCATCATTATCCGCTGCAGCTGTATTAAAATCTACCCCTGCTAAAAGTGCGTCCAGATTAAATAATACCAACATTTGGTTGGCAGCACCAGCCTCTAGTACAAATCCAGTCTCATTTTCCAGCTCAAACTCCAACTCATCACTATTCCCATACTCGACAATGACTACCTCATTGTTGGTATTTGTGAACTCAAATGAGACAAAAATTGAGAATCCACCATTAAGAATCGGGGCCATCTCAATTTCCATTTCTTCGTATATTCCTGGAACGATATCTGCAATTCCAAAATCTGGTGTGCTGGTTCCATTAATTAGGTCTACAATAAATTCTCCCTCAAACTCAATCTCATCCGCTTCGTCTTCTCCTTCGGCATCTTCTTTAGCATCTTCTTCCAAAGTTTCAAACTCAATTTCTGTCACCCCAAGTAATACCTCCTTGAATACAAATCCCGTATTCGTGGTTCTACCATTTATAGTAGATAGGGCTGTTTGAGCTTTTATCTCCAACCTTACTTGTGCTGCGCTAGGGTCGATATCTTCACTGCAACTCTGTAAAAATATACCCGCAGCAAACAGCAGGACAAACATGGAAATTTTAATCATTGATCTCTTAAAAATAATTTTCGTTTTCATCTTGTTATCTGTTTAGTTTAAAAAATAAATATAAATTTATTTGACCCTCATTATTACAGAGATAAGCTGCTCAGGATCATGGGCAGTAAGTTCTATTCTACCGCTGTCAAAATTTATTACTCTCCATTCATAATTAAGAAGTCTTAAGTCTCCATCATTATCGAATTCAGTTGAAAGTTCCAAATAGTTATCATTTCCTTCCGTTTCCCATTCTCCTTCAAATTCTTCTGAACCGTCATTTGCCAGCAGTACATTACTATCCAAGAAGGCTATTTCATAACCATCAAACAGATCGGTCTTATCTCTGCTAGCTGAATCATATGCTGATACTATCCAGATGCTTTCTTTTAAAATATGTATTAGTTCCGTATCATCTAAATCATCATCGTCAAAATCATTGTCATCATCTTCATCGCAGCTATCTTTGTACTGTTCTATTGTTGCCTCTAAGGCTGCATTATCTTCAACTGTTATTATTTCGCCAGTGTACAAGACTAACGAAATTGGAAAATTGAGGCTAACAATTTCTCCTTCTTCTAAATCTTCAAGAAATTGATACAGCTCCTTGTCATTATCTACAGTTGCGGTACTGGCTTGTTCAGTTACTTCATTATAGATTGAAAAAGTAATAGGATAAGAAATGTCAACACACTCAATGTCATCATCAAGACCACCCTCAACACATTCCTCCAATAGGTCATCCAACTCATCCATATTATTGACTCTTATAACAGTATGGTCTGCAAAGACAACATCTACTGGAAACTGAATGACAACCTCATCTGTATCATCTTCTAATTCGTCAATGATGTCTTCTATAAGATCATAATCCTCTTCCGAAAAAATTTCAATTGCAGTGCCATTAACAATAACTGTAAAAGGGAACACTATTGTGGTACAACTGCTACCATCAACTATATTATCCTCGGACCCATCGCGTTCACTTATTCGGTAGAGCAATGAACCGCTTATAGATTCCTTAGAAACAGTTTCAGTAAGAAGTGGTGTTACTATTTCCTCTGATTCAACTTGACAGCCAAATAAGACAGCAGTTAGGTTGAGGATTAAAATAAGAAATATTCGACTTATGTAGCACATGGACGTTTATTGTTTGAGTGTACAATAATAAAACAGTTGAAAACAAAAAACTCCTACCAGAAAATTTAATATTTCTATATATATATATGTAGAAATATTTTAGCATCAGAAATCAGCCGTTATGAAGACCTATCTTTATGGTAAAATTACAATAATGAGCACAAATAATAAATATTCATTTATCTTTAGAATTATAATGTTTTTTGATCCACAAGTACAAAGTACAAATGCTCAAAACTAACATCCCTACGGCAAGTCAAGATGTCTGCAAGGAACCAGTATTCCAAAAATTGTTTTTAAAATACAGTAAAGATCTTCATGATTTTCTTTATTATAAGTTTGGTGAGGGGCTGAATCCAGGTGATGTCGTGCAAGAGGCATTTATAAAATTATGGACTAATTGTGCGACTGTAAAATTTGAAAAAGCAAAATCATTCCTTTTTACAGTAGCCAATAACCACATGCTGAACGAAATTTCAAAGAATAAAACAGCAGCGAAATTTCGTGAGATCACACCTAAAAGCTACACAGTAGAATCTCCAGAATTTATAGTAGAAGAAGATGAATATCTCCAGCGTTTAAATCATACTATCAACTCGCTAAATGAAGATTTAAGGGTAACATTTTTACTTAACCGCATCGATGGTAAGAAGCATCAAGAAATTGCAGATATGCTGGGAATATCACGCAAAGCTGTAGAAAAAAGGATTTATAAAGCCCTAACTTTGATAAGGGAAAAAATTGATGGCTTATAAAGTGGTAGATTGCAGAAGCTTATGGTAGGAGTTTTTGCAACTCATCTGTTATATATATATATAATCTATGACAACTAAGGAATACATAAACAAATGGTTAGCAGGAACACTTTCTGAAAGTGAGCAGCAAGCATTTGAAAAAACACAGGACTTCCAAGAGCTCCGCAAATTGGACCAGCACATTAAACAGTTCAGGGCGCCCGCCTATGAATCTGAAATGCAATACGCCAATTTAATAAAGAAACTTCCACAAAAGACTAAAGTCGTTTCTGTCAAATGGATGCAACCGCTGCTTAAAGTCGCAGCGGCAGTTCTAATGGTTATCATAAGTTATGTACTGTACGATACTTTTTCAATCGACCGTTTCCAAACTGAGACAGCCGCTCAATCTGAGATTTTTCTTCCAGACTCCTCAAGAGTAATATTGAATGCTCAGAGTGACATCAATTACAGCGCCTTCAATTGGCAAAAGAACAGAAGCCTTCAATTGCAAGGCGAAGCTTTTTTTGAGGTTGCCAAAGGCTCGAATTTTGACGTAAAAACAAAGCTAGGCACAGTAACAGTAGTAGGTACAAAATTTAATGTAATAAGCAGAAGGGACTATTTTGAGGTTGTTTGTTTTGAAGGAAAAGTGCAGGTAAAATTCGGGGATCGTAGCGAAAGCATTACGTCAGGCATCATGTTCAGAGCGATCAACAATGAAATAGTAGTAAGGAATATAAGGCAAGCGGATGGTCCATCTTGGATTCTTAATGAGAGCAGCTTTAGCAGTATGCCTTATGCCTATGTCATTGATGAATTATCAAGACAGTATGATGTAACTATAAAAGCAGACTCCGTTAATACAAATACGCTATTTACTGGGAGCTTTGTACACGATGATCTGGAATTGGCATTGAAAGCCATAACACGCCCATTGAATCTCGAATTTGACGTGAGAGGCAAAGAAATCATTTTAACGAGTGAAAATTAGGTTAAAGCTAACTTTAGTACTACTGGTTTTAAGCACGACCTTGAATGCTGTGCAGATTCTTAGTCAGACTCCCGGGCGCATAGCATTAATAGATGTTCTCGATTCTCTTGAACAAAAATTTGATGTGAAATTCAGTTATGTCGATAATGATATTCAAGGTTTATATATAAAAAAAATACCTAACTGTTCAAAGTTCGAACCCTGCATTCAAGCACTTGAAGGACTGACAAATCTAAATTTTCAAATACTGAATGAAAGATTCATCAGTATTTCTAAAATCAACAATAATCCCCGGCCTTTCTGCGCCATAGTACTTGACGGTGCAACGAAGCAAGTGCTCGAAGGAGCCACAATTCTGATCAATCATCGCTTACTATTAACGGATAGAAATGGCAGATTTACTATAGACAAAGTACAATTGGCCGACACCGTAACTATTCAGTATTTGGGATACCGCCCGAAAAAAGTAGCATTGCAGCAATTGCTTAATCAAGATTGTACGGAAATAAGGCTTTCACCACTTATCCCAATACTTAATGAGGTAACTGTAGCAAATTTCTTAATAAAAGGTATTGATAAAAAAGTCGACGGTTCACTGAGTATTAATCTCCTCGAAACAGAAATTCTTCCAGGTCTTACCGAACCAGACGTCTTACATACAATAAAGCAATTACCTGGCATTCAAAGCATAAACGAAAAAGTATCTGATATTAATGTGAGGGGAGGCACTAATGATCAGAATTTGGTGCTTTGGGAGGGGGTGAAGATGTATAAAACAGGTCACTTCTTTGGATTAATATCGGCCTTTAATCCCTACCTGACAGAGAAAGTCACCCTCATAAAAAACGGGGGCTCAGCGAAATACAATGAAGGTGTCTCGAGTATCATAGACATTGCAACATTTGATGAAGTGAACGAAAAGCTTGAAATAGGGGCTGGATTTAACATGATAAATGGAGACATCTACTTAAAAGCTCCTATCAGTAAGAAAGTAGGGATTCATCTTTCGGCTAGAAGATCATTTGCCGAGCTTGTCAATTCACCCACCTTTAGCAATTATTTTGATAGAGCATTTAGAGACACCGATGTGGCGCAATTTGCAAGTGGAACTGATACACTATCTACCGACCAAAATTTTTACTTTTATGACTACAGCGCTAAATTACTGTATGATATTTCCAGTCGTGATAAGTTAAGAGTAAGCTTTCTCAAAGTATTCAACCAAATAAATTACGAAGAGATAGGGTCTGTGGCCAATGTTGCTGAATCCAAAACCAGTGAACTTCAACAGTTCAATATTGCTACCACAGTAAAATACGAAAGAGAGTGGAGTGATATGGTGACGTCCAATTTATCAATTGATCTCTCTTCTTATGATTTGAAATCCTTAAATTTTGACATACCAAATGATCAACGTTTTATCCAAGAAAATCAAGTCTTGGATATCAGCATAAAGTCATCTATTAATTGGGTATTATCTGATCAATTCAGGTTAAAAACAGGTTATCAATTTAATGAAATAGGCATCACCAACCTCGACGATGTGAATAATCCTGATTTCAGAAAGTTTATAAAAGAGGTACTCCTCATCCACGGACAGTTTACAGAAATTGGCTACACCTCCAATAATGGAAATACGCTTGGCAGGGTTGGTTTAAGAATAAACTATTTCGAAAAATTCAATAAATTAAGGTTTGAACCAAGGATCTCCGTCAACCAACTAATCACTGACAACATCACCTTGGAGTTGCTCGCTGAGACCAAAAGTCAGGTGACTACCCAAGTTATAGATTTTCAAACAGATTTCTTAGGTGTTGAGAAACGGCGGTGGTTTTTGGTCAACGATGATGATATTCCTATTGTTACCAGTGGCCAATTGTCACTAGGCACACACTACAAAAGGAATAATATATTGCTGAGTGTTGAAGGATATTTGAAACAAGTTGAAGGGATAATAACCTCTAGTCAAGGTTTTCAAAATCAATTAGAGTTTACTAGAACCGCCGGAGGATATACCTCAAGAGGGGTTGATGTACTACTAAATAACAGAATAGGAAACATTAATTTATGGACCAACTATTCGTATTCCACTAACATCTATAAGTTTAATGCTCTGATAAAGGCTATATTCCCTAACAATCTCGACATTAGGCATTCCGGAAACTTAGGCGTTAGTTATCAAAATAATGGTCTCGCGCTATCTGTTGGTTTAAATTACCATAGCAGGAGACCAATAACGCAACCAGATGAAATATTGCCGATAGTAAACGGCAGCATAAACTATCAAGAACCAAATAGTAGTAGGGCTGGTTACTACCTGAGACCAGACTTTTCAGTCAAATACAACTTCAAAATTGGTGAGAACTTGAAAGCTCAGATTGGAGGCTCAGTTTGGAATTTTACTAATCAGAGAAATATCATCAACCGATATTACTTAATAAATCAAGCGCAAGAAATACAAACGGTAGACGAACTAGCACTCGGAATAACTCCTAATATCATGATGAGGATAAGTTTATAGCTGCAACACGCTTCTTGCCTGCAGCTTTAGATATACATTACTTCTTAAAAATACTAAATTTCTTCTAAATTAAGCCTTTACTTTGCCCTCATGAAACTACTGATAATCGAAGATGAAGCAGCATTGGCACAGGACATGGTGAAATACCTCACCTCTGAGCAATACTTATGTGAATGTGCTTCAGATTATCAATCAGCATTGGAAAAGGTGAACACCTATTCCTACGATTGCATTCTGCTAGATTTAATGCTACCCGAAGGTAATGGAATGTCCATATTATCAGAGCTTAAAAACCAAAACAAGCAAGCCGGGGTCATCATCATCTCAGCCAAAGACTCAGTAGAAGATAAGATAACAGGCTTAAAGCTGGGAGCAGACGACTACCTGGCGAAGCCTTTTCATCTCCCTGAATTAAGCGCCAGACTTTTTTCTGTTATTCGAAGAAAGCAATTTAATAATGACAATAAAATAGTGATAGGCAATCTTGAGGTTGATTTATTAGCAAAAGCAGTAACTTTTGATGGAGAACAATTAGCACTCACCAAGAAGGAATACGAGCTATTACTATTTTTAATAGGCAATAAAAACAGCGTCATTTCAAAAGCTGCTTTGGCAGAGCACCTCTCAGGAGATATGGCAGATATGTTGGATAACCACAGTTTTGTCTATGCACATGTTAAAAACCTTAAAAACAAACTCCTAGAAGCAAAATGCCCTGAATATATTAAAACAGTCTATGGATTAGGCTATAAGTGGGAATTATGAAAAAGCTAATAACTAAAACAAATAACTTCTATCTCGCTTTTGCCATTATTGCCTTATTACTTTCTGCACCTATATTTTACTATATCTCTACTGCCATCTATTTGGAAGATGTCGATGAATCTATCCTCTTAAGACAAAAAAAATTCGTAAAAATGAACTTCAGAAGCTCAGAACCGAAGAAATTGCATCATGGAATAGGTTCAATAGAGATATAAAAATTCTACCTGATACTATTTCAATACAGATTGGTGAGATTTTAAATCAAAATTTCTATAACACACTAGACAACGAAAATAACCCTACAGGGTCCTATATGACCCTATAAGCATTCAAGAGCATGAACAAGTCCTTATGAAAAGGATGAACATGGTAGCATCAGAAGATCACATTTTTACCATCGGAATACTACATCTTCTAGTTTTCGGAATTCTCATGTTAGTTCTTATAGTACTCTCTAAGCTCTTCACCAACAGCCTGTGGAAACCTTTCTATGGCAGTTTGAAAAAGCTACAAGCCTTTAATTTGAGCTCAAATAAAGCACCTACCTTTGAGCTGACAGATATTTTGGAATTTAAACAGTTAAATGAAACGCTCGAAACTTTACTTAAACAAAACCTCCAAGTCTTTAAGGTGCAAAAGGAGTTTGCCGAAAATGCTTCACATGAACTGCTGGTTTCGTTTAAAACTAAGTTAGATATGATGCCTCAAACGACAAAGCTCACGCTGGAGCCGTCGGTAATTATTTCTCAGCTTTATGAAGCAACAAGTAGATTAGAAAGGATAAACAAAAACCTGCTTCTGCTATCAAAAATTGAAAACAATCAGTACGAAAGCAAACAATCCTTTTTCATAAATGACTTATTAATACCGCAGATTCCCTATTTGCAAGCGCAAGCCGAAGGGAAAAAAATTATGAATACTATACTGAATGACACCCCTTTAAAGATAGAAGCAAACAGCAACTTAACTGAAATTTTATTAAACAATTTATTACTAAATGCGATTAAACATAATATAGTAAATGGGGTAATTGTAATTAGCGTAGAAAGCCACGGTTTTACTATTTCCAATTCAGGGGAACCATATTCTCTGAAAAACGAAAAGCTTTACAGCCGTTTTGTTAAAGTAAAAAACTCTTCGCAAGGCTCGGGGCAAGGCCTTGCAATGGCAAAAAAGATCGTTGAGCTTAATGGATGGTCGATCAATTATAGCTATAACAACGACTTGCGTACTTTTTCGATAAAAACGAAAGAAATATAAAAATTCGTTAAAAACTCATCGAACTTTGCAGTCATTCGTTGAACGATTGCTAGTCCATACGCAAAATATTATACCAATGACATCAAGGAAGTATTTACTCCTCATATTAATACTTATTATTTACCCATTCGATTCATGGGCTAACAGTAATATGCTTGAAAACTGGACATTAGTTCACGAGCATGACGGAATGAGTGTTTACAGCAGAAGTACTGATCTCTCTGATATCAAAGAAATACGCGTCAGCTTCACCGTGGCATCTTCCATGAATAAAATTATAGCGCTGCTGGCTGATGTACCACGTTATAAAAATTGGGTCTACAAATGTAGCTATTCCGAAAGAGTCAAAACCATTAACGAAAATGAATTCTACTACTATACAGTATCTGACTTTCCAATCCCATTTGAGGACAGGGATTTGGTCATAAAAAGCAAACATTGGCTAGATAATGAAACGGGGATCTACTACTCGCAATCTGAAGCAGTTGATGAAATAATTGATAAAAAAAATGGGCTAGTTAGAATTCCTTCCTTTAGTTCCGCCTGGACTATAAAGCCACTA
>JBKEFO010000057.1:0-13440 GCA_046709585.1 Marivirga sp. | reverse complement strand
CCTGTTTTCGCCTATGATGCAGGTATTCTATTGACAAAACCCTCTGCCTACAGAAGTTCATGTGCCAACACCTATACGCCTTCTATCCTGATCAGAAATTTAGGTACTGATAGTTTGAATGCATTTTCTGTGCGACTGTATACCGGAAATAATTTATTAGAGACAATCAACATTACAGAGCAACCCTTGGCTTCAGGTGCTGAAACAAAAGTGTTCTTTTCTGAACTTTTAATAGAAAACATCCTGGAGAATACTTTGCGTTATAAAGTTACAATTACAGGCTTCCCTGATGAAAGAACAGAGAATAATGAAAAGCTAGAGTTCATTCAAGCTTTAAACAGACAAAACCTTCCCTATGACGTGGCATTTGCTAATACGATAGACAATTGGTTTATCCGTAATCCTGACAATAAGGAGGAATGGGTCCAATCAACGACAGGGATTTATTTGCCGACTTTTAAAAACCGTGCCAATATTGGTCAAACGGATGCCTTACTCTCTCCAATATTTGATTTCAGTACCATAAGCATACCCGAATTATCTATAATTTATAGTCAATCGGATGATAGCATTCAAAATAGATTCTCTATATATGCTTCATACGACTGTGGAGAAACTTTTCAAGATTTAATCTTTGCTAGCGCTACGGATGCGCTTGTCACAGCTTACTATAAAGATATAGATTTCTTTCCCTCCTATAGATTAGATTGGGATACCTTAACTATTGACTTGGCCAAAATGCGCAATGAAACTTCCGTTAGCTTTAAAATTGAAGTGGAGAACAGAGGTGCTAACAACTTCCATATCAATTCCTTAAAAGTACAAGAGAGTAGCAGAAAAGACAGGGAGCTAACACCTATTGCATGGAATCTGGTAAACACTTTAATCTGCAATCAACCTTTATCAGGAGAGTTAATTGTCAAAAACACGGGAAGGAGCACTATTTCTTCTTTTAATTTAAGCATTAGAGAAGGTCAGTTTATTTTATTCAACGAGGTTATCAGCACCGTAATCCTAAGCCAGCAGTTAAAAACTATTCGAATACCTGAACTAAGTATATTTGAAGAGCGCGGCACTTTAACCGCCACTATAGAAATAACTTCTGACGATCAATCAAGCACCAAAAGCATATTACTACCTTACCAATATACTTGTGCTGAAGAATTACCGCCAGTCCGCTTTGACTTGGCAGTAAATTCCGAAAACAACTTAGCAGTTTTTAATCCAAATAATGACGAGACCTGGCAATATGATACGCAAGTGAATATGTTGTCCAGCAACTCCACACAGATCAAAGTTGAGGACACAGAAGATTGGCTTATCTCTCCCATTATAGATGTTAGAGCGCTTGATTATATAAGTTTAATATTTGATGTTGCATATCACAAACCTTTTAAGCAAAGTGAAGAGCTCTCCATTATTTTACAGCCTGTAGATAGCATATACTCAGAAAAAGTTATCTACGAAAAGATAGGCGACTCACTGGCTACTTCGTTTGGAAATAATCCAGAAGCGACTATTGTCACCAGAAATGAATTGGTAGATCTATCTCCATTCCTGTATTATCAAAAATTCCGCTTACTATTTAAGGCCCGTCATCACAAAGGTGCCAACATCTACATCAACGATATTTCAATTTTCTTAGGTCAAAACTTACCTCCGGATTACCCTCAAACGACAAAGGCTTTTATCATCTATCCTAATCCCGTAAAAAATGGACAGCTAAACCTGCATTTCAACCTCCCTTTAGCTGAGCCAGGGATTATAACTATTACAGATGCTCATGGAAGGGTGATCAGGCGGTTTGAACAACCCAAAATATTAAACCAGTTTGTACAGCTCAACTTTTCAGGTCTTTCTTCGGGTTTATACTTATTACATTTTAATTCTCCCAGCATTAAACGTACCGCAAAATTCATTATTGAGTAACACAATAAAAAAGAGGCTGAAGATCAGAAATTCACTGTAATTACCTAAGAATTTAGAATACTAAACATTATTTTTACAATTACAGATTATAATTGCATACTGCAGATAAGGCAGTTAATAATAGATAAGTATTTATGAGGGTAGGAATATTTTTTGGTGGCCAGTCTAGAGAACGAGAAATATCATTTGCTGGAGGAAGAACAGTATATGATAACTTGAATAAATCACTTTTCGATGCGGTACCTATATTTATTGACAGCTTAGGTAATTTTATACACCTTGACTGGAAGTATATTTACAAAGGGACTATTAGAGATTTTTATCCTCCCGTAGCCTCCATACCAAAATCAAAATATTCCATTCAAGTATATGCTGAATCATTAAAAGGTTTATCAGACGACCAATGGGACGACCTCATCAACCAAGTAGGTAAAAGAATACAACCCAACCAATTATCGGAATTAATCGACTTTGCTTTTTTAGCCTTACATGGCCCCTACGGCGAAGATGGAAATATACAAGGCTTATTAGAGTGGTATAATATTCCTTATAGCGGAGCAGGCATTTTACCATCTGCAATAGGGATTAATAAGATTATACAAAAGAAATTACTAGAACAAGCAGGCTTTGACACTCCTTATAGCGAAGTGCTAAGCAGGCAATCGTGGGAAGAGTCTCCTATAGAGACTATTTATGAGCACCTGAAAAGCACCGTAGGACTACCTCTGGTAATCAAATCACCACATCAAGGTTCCTCTATCGGTGTGAGTATTCATGAATTAGGTGGCCTAAACGATTTTAAAGCAGCAATTCAAAAAAGTTTTTTTATAAAAGAAATTGACGCAGAAGAATGGCATGCTAGCTCTGACATCCAGAAAACACAGCAAATAGCACTATTAGTGGACATACGTGAAGGCATTGGATTGCCAGTCATTTATGAAGAACAATTTATCTACACTGTTGACAACTTATTTAACTTATTAGATGGCATGCCCACTAAAGGCACCATTAAGCTTGCTGCTGCCCATGCAGAAAGTGAATTACTTATAGAAGCCTTTATAGAAGGCAAGGAGTTCTCTTGTATCGTTATTCAAGATGAGCAGGGACGACCAATAGCCCTACCTCCTACCGAAATTCGCAAAGGTTCAGCAGTCTTCGACTACCGCTCAAAATACCTGCCTGGAATGAGTAGAAAGGTAACGCCTATTGACGCTCCTTTGCATGTAATTGAAAACATAAGAAAGTCATGCTCTGAGCTGTTTCAAGCCCTACAGATAAATGTATATGCTAGAATAGATGGTTTTATAAATACCGACAATAAGGTGTTTTTAAACGATCCAAATACGACTTCAGGCATGCTGCCTTCCTCCTTTTTCTTTCATCAGGCTGCTGAAATCGGATTGAATCCATCGCAATTCTTAAGCTATATAATCCGAACATCACTCTCAGAGAGACTAAAAACCGGGAAGGCACATTTTGAGAATCAAAAAAAACTAGCGCTGCTTGATAAGCAGTTAAGTGTACTAAAGCAGCAAGCGGCAAAGAAGATCAATGTAGCAGTTATTATGGGTGGTTTTTCAACGGAGCGTCACATCTCGGTAGAAAGTGGACGTAATATTTATGAGAAGCTAGCGTCATCTGACAAATACTTGCCCATACCTATCTTCTTAACAGGCAGTGAGGCAGCGCATGCGCTTTTTGTTTTGCCCGTGAATATAATGCTTAAAGATAATGCAGATGACATCAAAGAAAAGGTTAGCAACCCACACCGCCACCCTGTGCTGGAGCAAATTGCCTTTGAGTGCCGTGAAATAACGAATAAATACGCTGCAGATATCGCTCAGCCATTAAAACAAATTAATTACCAAGAGTTGGCTAGCATGGTTGATGTTGCATTCATAGCATTGCATGGACGCCCCGGTGAAGATGGCGCTGTACAGCGGGAATTGGAGGAATTGCATATTCCTTACAATGGTTCAGGTGTGGAGAGCTCACAAATCACCATTAACAAATATGATACAAATGAGCTACTAAGAAAGAATGGTATTTCTGTGGCCAAGCATGCCTTAGTGTACCAAAATGATTGGGAGAAAGACACCCTAGGAGCAATTCAAAAGATTGAGCACGAATTAAATTACCCACTTATTGCTAAGCCTGCCGATGATGGCTGTAGTTCTGCTGTAAAGAAAATCAAAAACCAGGCGGAGTTAGCTGCTTTCGCTGCAATGATGTTTAGACCACAAGTGGACTTCCCTACCGCCGCTGCTGCCACATTGAAGTTAAAGCCTACAGAGGAATTTCCGCAAAAAAATTTCTTTCTTGTAGAAGAGTTAATAGAAAAGCAATCGGCGGCCTATTTCTTAGAAATTACTGGTGGCCTTTTAACGTACTATACTTCTGCAGGAGCAATAGCTTATGAAATATTTGAGCCGTCTGAAGCGTTAGCTAGTGGTGAGGTATTAAGCTTAGAAGAAAAATTTTTAGCAGGTGAGGGACAAAATATCACTCCAGCACGCTATACCGACTCAAATGCCAATTATGCAGCTATAGCTGAGCAAGTAAAGGCTACTTTAAAGAAAACTGCCGAGCTGTTGGATATTCAAGGCTACGCGAGAATTGATGCTTTTGTAAGAATATTTGATGACCTTCGAGTAGAGACTATTATTATCGAAGTAAATTCTTTACCTGGCATGACACCGGCCACTTGTATATTTCATCAGACGGCTATCAATGGGTATAAACCTTACGAGTTTATTGATAATATTCTCACCTTTGGGATGCAACGAACAAAAAAACAATTAGCAACAAATGAAGCTTAAAGCCAATTCAATAAAAGACCTCTTTATCCACCTAGGTATCATCGTTGGTGTTGCTTCAGTACTGATTTTAAGTTTCTTTTATATCTACCTACCACTTAAGACAAACCATGGAGAGAGCATTACAGTGCCTGACTTATATGGCGTAGAAATGAGTGAATTGGAAGAATTTCTGCTCGATAGGGATTTACGTTATGAAATCACTCCAGACTCAGGGTATTCTGCCGAGTTCGCCCCCTTTGCAGTATTAACGCAAATACCAGCAGCTGGTCAAAAAGTCAAAGAAAATAGAAAAATCTATTTATCAATAAATGCCAAGAATCCACCTACTGTAAAAATGCCCAATTTAGTCGATGGCTCCTTAAAGAATGCGCAGATGGTATTGGATAGCTATGGGCTTGTACTAGGTGAGATAGCTTACGAGGCGCACGAATTTCAGAATGCCGTGCTTGGGCAAAATATAGCTGGAGAACCAATTGAAGCCGGGACCTATATTTCAAAAGGTTCAGCAGTAGATTTAGTTATTGGCAACGGACTTGGGAGCGCTTTTGCCATGCCTGAACTATTAGCGTTAAGCCAAGAAGAAGCTGAATTCCTTATCAAGGGCAGTGGCCTACGGCTAGGTACGGTACATACCCGAAAGGCAGAAGATGAAGTTGCAGGAACAGTAGTTCATCAATATCCTGCGGTTGGAAATTCAGTAAGAACAGGCAGCAGAATAGATATTTGGATTGTAGCCGCAAAGAATGATGACGACCTAATAGCACCGATTGAGCAATGAGGAATAACAGCTTAAAGTCTAGCCTTATCCTATGTGTGGCCTTATTACTGGCCCTAAACACCCCTAATTATGCACAGTTTAGACTGGTCCCTGTAAACCATCAGGTTTCAAAAGAACTATATTTTTCCAACCGCCAGGTACAACAAATAGATACGATCCAGCTTCCACTGTGGGATGACTTCTCTGCTTATCCTCAGCAGAAGACGAATAACATCTGGCAAAATATAGACCAAGTCTACGTCAATAATGGTCTCGCCTACCTTCCTCCTTCCTATAATGTGGCTAGCTTAGACGGATTTGATGCAAATGGTAGTGCCTATGCTACTGAAAGCGATGTCTTGGGTATTGGTGATAGTTTGGTCTCAAAGTCTGTTGATCTATCCAATAACTCGGCAACTGACAATATCAACTTAAGCTTTTTCTGGCAAGAAGGTTACGGCCCTACAGCACCAGATAGTGAAGACTCTCTCCGCGTATATTTTAAAAATGCAGCAGACAAATGGATCTTCATGAGATCGATTGGTGGAAGTGGTAGATCAGCGCCGCTACCCTTTCAGCAACTTTTTATAGCTGTCAATGACGAAAACTTCCTTCATGAAGGCTTCCAATTCAAATTTGAATATTACGGAAATTTAGCCGGTGACTTTGATGTGTGGAGCCTGGACTATATATATTTAAACCAAGGAAATGCAAGAGTTACGACCACCAATTTCAGATATGACTCTTACGAAGACCGTACCTTTAGCACTATTACGAAAGGTATTTTTAGTGGTTACCAAGGCATCCCATTGCAACATTTAGACGCGCCCTTTCTAAATGAAATCATTCAACCTGGCAGCATTATCTACAATAACCTTTGGGCTGGAAATGGTACCTCTACTATATTTGGAACAGAACTTTTTGGGAGCGTGTTTGACACCTTAAACCCTAGCTTTTTAATAGACAGCGTAACTGCTAACGGCAACTTTTTAACCAGCGCACAAGACACAGCCTTGTTCAGCATACAAGCGCGGAGTAAGCAAGCCATTATAGATTACTTAATAAGCCAAAAGGAAGTGAGTGATTCTGCCTATTTAGCCTTGCAATTTAATTTGGGAAATACTGATAGTCTGTTTTTTGAGACTATAGATGGAACCACTACTTATTACCCCCTTTACACTTTTCAGCAAAATGATACACTAAGAGAAGTCACAAGCTTCCATAATTATTATGCTTTAGATGACGGCACAGCAGAAGCAAGTCTGCAACTTAACTCCAAGAGTTACGAATTGGCTCAATATTACAAAATCAATGGTGACCACTTCATGACTGCCATTGATATGTATATACCCAACATAGCTCAAAATAGCAGCTCACAAAATATCACCTTACTAGTATTAGACGGTTTAGATAGCAATAATGGGGAAGGAAATGTCATTTATGCTCAAAATGTCTTAATTAGCCCTTCGCAACAAATCAATACTTTCCAACGCTTTGAATTAAACTCGCCTGTACCTGTGAGTAATAGCATTTACATAGGCTATAGAGAAGAG
Organism: Marivirga sp.; assembly: GCA_046709585.1. GTDB lineage: Bacteria > Bacteroidota > Bacteroidia > Cytophagales > Cyclobacteriaceae > Marivirga. The sequence goes on along the minus strand of JBKEFO010000057.1, from coordinate 6,382 downwards.
AACGATGAGGTGGTATCAGTGGGGTTTGATAAAAACAATAACAGCGGCACAGACCTCTATTACAACCAGAGTGGTACCTGGCAGAAAAACGAATTGCTACAGGGAAGCATCATGATGCGACCAGTTTTCGGTGAGATAAAAAACATATTAAGTAGTCGAACAGAAAGCCATGGCAAGCCATTGGTAGTTTATCCAAACCCTTCAAAAGGCACTATTAGTATCAATCAGCCTTATGAATATTTGAAAATATTTGGTGCAGATGGCCGCTTGTATTATAGCGATGAAGTAAAGTTAAGCTCCACTAAAGATAATCCTATAGTTATTGATCAACTAAAAGATGGACTTTATATACTTGAGATTTATTACAAAGGCACCTACCAGCGCGCCAAAATACTCCTAAGAAAATAGCTGCATCTTTTGAAGTATGCTTGCCAGCTAACCTCCTTCATTTGGTTCAAAAATACTCTTATAAAATAGAAAAGGGGCTTATAGCCCCTTTTCTATTTTACCCTTACCACCTAATTTTTAGTAGTCCTCTTCTTCCTGCTCTCCTCCAGGCACTTTACCCATTAAGAAAGCTTTTATATAATCGTTTAAATCACCGTCTAGTACATTTTGCACATCTGTACGTTCATAACCTGTGCGTGCATCTTTAATCAGTTTGTAAGGATGCAGCACATAGTTTCTGATTTGTGAACCAAACTCAATTTTCATTTTACCTGCTTCTATCTCACTTCGCTCCGCATTACGTTTCTCAATTTCTTTTTGATAGAGCTGTGATTTAAGCATCGTCATGGCCTGCTCCCTGTTGCCTAGTTGGGTTCTGTTCGCTTGGCAGATCACTACTATGCCTGTTGGCTTATGTGTGAGCTGCACCTTGGTTTCTACCTTGTTTACATTCTGTCCACCAGCACCTCCAGATCGTGAGGTATGCAATTCGATTTCTGAAGGGTGAATATCAATAACAATGGTGTCGTCTACCACTGGATATACATAGACAGAAGCGAATGAAGTATGTCGTCTGCCACCACTATCAAAAGGTGAGATCCTGACCAATCGGTGCACACCATTTTCAGATTTCAAGAAACCGTAGCCTTGTGCACCATCAAATTGAAGCGTCACAGATTTCACTCCGGCCACATCACCTGCCTGATACTCTACTTCTTTCACTTTGTAGCCATTACTTTCACCCCACATGATGTACATGCGCATCAAGATTCCTGCCCAATCGTTACTTTCTGTACCACCAGCTCCCGGCGTAATCTGCAACATAGCAGAAAGTTGGTCTTCCTCAGAAGACAACATTTTTTTCAGTTCGAGGTCTTCGGTTTTGGTTAGTGCCTTCTTATAGGCTTTTTCAACTTCTGCCTCTGTGGCCTCTCCCATCTCTTGAAACTCACTTAAAGTTTCCGCATCACCACATAGTTCTTTTAAGTCGTCGAACTGCTTAGTCCACTCCTTTTTACCCCTGATCACTTTCATGGTTTCCTCGGCAGCATCTGAATCATTCCAGAAGTCTGGCTGGGTCGAAAGTAATTCTAACTCATTAATTTCTTCTACTTTTTTATCGTAGTCAAAGATAGCCCCGAAGTGCTTTCACTCGGGCCTTTAAATCCTTTAGTTGATCTGATGTCATAGGATAAATTTGATAATATTTTATATACAAAAAAACCGTATCACGCTAAAGTGATACGGCGAAATAAGCTTGTTAAATTATATTAAACGGTATATAACCAGTTATACTTGTCTTCTTCCTTACCCGCTTTAATGTTATCTAAAGTAGTTAGTATTTTATTAGAAAACACTCTATCCTCCACTGCTGGCAATTCGTAATCTGTCCCATCATGATTGATTAAACATATATGTGCGATGGTAGCGGCGGTTCCAGCACCGAAGGCTTCTTTTAAGGATCCGTCCTTAGCTGCGGCAACTATCTCCTCCACAGAAACTTTGCGTTCTTCCACTTTCATGCCCCAGTCACGTGCTATTGTTAAAACAGAATCTCTGGTAATCCCTTTAAGAATGGTAGATCCCGTCTCAGGCGTTACTAAAGTATCACCTATTACGAACATGATGTTCATTGTACCAGACTCCTCTATGTACTTATGTTCCTTAGCATCAGTCCATATCAGTTGATGGTAGCCCTTCTTTTGCGCCAACCTTGCTGGGTACAAAGAACCCGCATAATTGCCTGCTGCCTTTGCGAAGCCTGTACCACCTTCTGCCGCTCTAGTATATTCTGTTTCTATTTTTACCTTTACCGGTTCAGAATAATAACCTCCTACGGGACAAGTGATAATCATGAACCGATACGTATCTGATGGCTTAATACCAATGTAGTCGTCCATAGCAAAAACAAAAGGACGTATATATAAAGCCGTTCCTGTTTTTGACGGTATCCATTGCTCATCGAGTTTCAATAATTCGGTGAGCGCACTCATAAACAATTCTTCTGGCACTTCTGGAATGCATATACGCTCAGCAGATTTATTTAAACGCTGCGAATTAGCAGTAGGTCTAAATACTGTTGTATGTCCATCTTTATCTTTGTAAGCTTTCAAGCCTTCAAATATTGACTGTCCATAGTGTATTACGCTTGACGCTGGAGCCATGGAAAGATTTGCATAGGGCTGGATTCTTAGATCCGACCATTTTCCATCTTTGTAGTCAGCAATAAACATATGATCAGAATAGATTCTTCCAAAAGGAATATTATCAAAGTCTACCTCATCGATGCGTGTTTTTGCTACCTTTTGAATGGAAATATCTAGTGTGTCTATCATGTTTCTATGGGGTAAGTGGTCTTTAAAAGTCCACAAAAGTACTAAAAAACTAGGTCAAAATCAAGTCTATTTTTTAGGTACCCAAGGTACTTCTGTTGCATCTAACTCTTGTGTGAGTTTGCGTGACAAGACAAATAAATAGTCTGAAAGCCTGTTGAGGTAAACTATAATGGCGTCATCTACTATATCGGTCTCTTTCAAAGCAACCACACCTCTTTCTGCCCGTCTGCAGACTGTCCTGGCAATATGGCAATAAGATACCACTTGATGTCCCCCTGGGAGAATGAAGCTTTTCATCTCTGGCAAATGCTCATTCATTTGATCCATCGCTTCTTCTAAGCGAGTAGCATCAGAAATTTGAATTAAAGGAATGTTGTATGTATTCTCCTTTGTTTCATTCGCTAAGTGAGAACCTATGGTAAATAGCCTGTCCTGTATTTCTACTAACAGCAGGTGCCTATGCTTATTAATTGATTGATCCCTAAGAAGGCCTATCCATGAATTTAGCTCGTCCACATTACCATAAGCATCGATTCTTCTATCTGCTTTGGAAATTCTTGATCCACCAAGTAATGAGGTTTTTCCTTTATCGCCTCCTTTAGTATATATTTTCATAGTATAAATGCTTAGATTTTCTTTCGGCAAATATACAAGTATCTCTTTAGCATTCACAGCGCGTCATTGAAGATGCCATGGAAAGGGCATAAAAAAAGCCAACGCTATGCGTTGGCTTTTTATAAAATAAAAAACTACTTAGTTTTTCTAGTTCTTTGCTATACGTGATCTGAATATTTTATCACCTTGAGTAACCTCAAGAAGATAGATACCCGTTTCCATCGTTGAAAGATTTATTTGAACACCATTAGTGGCTTTTCCTCTGACTAAAACAGTACCATTTAAACTAAATACCTGGTAGTTAAATGAAGCATTGTTCTCAGCAAAATCAACAAATAAAATAGCTGCTGTTGGATTCGGATAAGCTACAATGCCTGTTAACAATTGTTTATTAGCCGTTGGAACTGGTTCAGTAGCGGTTGCTGTAACGGCAACTGATTGTGCTAAATCACCTGTAGCAATTGCTAAGTCACCGTTTACTGCACCTGTAACACTAGCAGCAGGAGCAAAACGAACAAAAACGGTTGTTTCAACTACTTCACCTGCCTGATCAACAAAGGCAGTCACTGTTGTGGCATAGGTACCGTTTTCAGAATCACTTACCTCATAAGCTGCAGGTGCCGTTATAACGATATCAGCAGAAAGATTGGTACCAGCAACCGTGAAAGATTGCGCTGCAGAAGCAGTACCTGCTTCTACACTGCCAAAGTCAAAACCATCGGCTGCACCAGCTACTACCAACTCAGGCTCAGCAGGAACAATTTCTATACCCGCCGCTGTTTCTGGCGACAATTGGTAATCATCATTGAACTGGCCTATCCAAGCAGTTATGTTTACATATTCTGTTGGAATTGCTGTATCTACCAATGGATGACTAGAAGAACCTATTCTAAAAGTAAGGGTATCGCCTACATCATTAGCAACGCGAAAGTTACCATCTCCTCCGCCACCAGCGAATAAACCGGTTTCAACGAAACGAACGTTTTGCACTAATACTAATTCACCCTCTACTGATTCATCTATCTCCGTTAAAGTTTTTACTTGCGGACTAGGTAAAGCCACTCCTTGAGCGACCACAGTAATGGCAGCTGTTGGCTCTAGTTGTAATAAATTAGCGAATTCACTTAATGTACCTTCAATCACAATGCTATCACCTACTACTAAGTCAGCAGTCGGAAAGTCAAAGCCTCTTACTGTGATACCTGCGGTACCGTCGTAAATCACTCTGCTTGCTGAGCTATGCGTAACACCACCGATTACTATGCCGGTAACTTTTACTAAGTCACCAGAAGCGTTGTTCGCGCGCACATCCGCAATGGTAGAAGTTTGGAAAGCTCCTTCAAGACCTGATACCGCTAATGCAATTGTATCAGCCTCTGTTGAGGCATGTATGATGTTCCCGCTATAAGTTGCACCATCAGCTGCTACTGGCGTGAACCTCACATAGATAGTAGTATCAGCAACATCACCAGTTGTTGGCACTATCGTCAACGTAGCACTTGGAGAAGAGAAATCTGCATTCACAGACAATTCAAATCCCGCAGGTGCTGAAACTACCAAATCAGTAGTTAAATTAACTGCACTCACAACATAAGAAGAAGCTTCTGAGCTACTACCATTGGCAACGAAACCAAATGCTCCGTTAAAGTTAGTGGTGGAAGCCGTAATTGTAGGATCAGTTAATTCACCGGCAAATCCTATAAATGTCACCACATCTTGATCATAAACAACCCATTCTGAATCTTCTGCAGTAGTTCCAAAAGAAGCTAAGGCAGTGGTATTACCAACTGTGATAGTCGTTTTTCTAACCATGGTATGGTTAGTAGTAGCTGCTGTTACACCAGCGGCATCCCAAGCAGAGCCCGGATCTACAGCCGGATCACCAATTAAATCTACTAATATGCCGTCAACGAATAAGCCCATCGCATCGTCACCATTAAAAGCTGCTATACGATCTCCAGGATTGTCTCCATAAGCAAAAGCCGTATCACCTTCAGCCAATATTTCAGGCAGTGATGCTTGACCATTGTAAACAATGTACACGTCACCTGGTGCTAAGGTACCTTCCAAGGTAATGCTATAGGCTGCAGGGAATTCTGGATGACCGTCAAAACCTGCACCATTATTTCCTTGCTTAAGGTCAACAGTACTAAGATCTAGCGCCACATTTGTACCATTATAAATCTCAACATATTTATTATTACCAGAACCTTCAGCATATTCAGAGAAGAATACACCACCAGTAATCGTAGCCGTGGCGGTAATGTTGGCAGTAGCTGCCGTTAGCGCACCATCGGTAACAGATACAGCAAAAGCACCTTCTGTATCATAGGTTAAATCAGCGTAAGTATAAACGCCGTCTGTCATGGCTCCTGCAAGCGTACCTCCTAAAATACCACTTGCAGCGGTAGAGGCTGTTAATTGTCTTGCGACGGTATCAATGTTTCCGTTATCATCCTCAGCGGCAACACTAAAACCAAATACCTCATCAGTTTGAACAGAAGTAGGTGCAGCAGTGATCACTAGTTCAGTGGCAATAACATCAATTGTATGTGTTGCTGATGTTACAGCAGCCGCTAAAGTAGTTTGTATCACAGAGCCTGCAGCATCTGCCTGAAAGGCATGGTCTGTAGGAATTGTAAAAGACAATTCAGTACCATCAGTTTGGTCAGATGCTAACCAAGCTGATACAGTAAAACTCAATTCACCTCCACCAGTCACCACATAAGGCGCAGCAGAAGCATCAAAAGTAATTTCAGTATCAGTAATAACACCAGCAATTGCTGCTGTTCCATCTGTAATACTTGCTCCGGCTAATACACTAGACCATGTAGTTGCATTATCATTTTTAATCACAATGGTATTAATCGTCGTAGCTTCAGTATCGGTCGCGTTATCATCCGTCACTTTGAAATTGAACATATCAACTGCGTCTGCTTCAGCGTTTGTAGCTGCAGAAATTGTCGCTGCAGCGATTGGTGCAG
>JBKEFO010000056.1:0-13447 GCA_046709585.1 Marivirga sp. | reverse complement strand
CCTCATTTTGATCTAGATCAAATTATTGAAAACAACACAAATTATAAGAGCATTCTTATAGAATGGGCTCAAAAAGAGAATAAAGAAATAAGCTTCGAAATCATCAAAATTGATGAAGACAAAAGAAAAAAGGAATTTCATGCTGTAGTGCAAATTGATGAAATAAGTTATTCTGAAGGAATAGGGCTTAATAAAAAGAAAGCAGAGCAAATGGCCGCATTCAAAGCATGTAAAAGCTTGGCGTTAATCTAAACAATTCTTTTCATCACATGGTCTTTGATTTATAAGATCCATCGTATATTTATACTCATAATTACCTTATAAATCGTCATGAAAATAGCAGGTGCTACAGTAAATCAAACACCTATGGATTGGTCTGGTAATGCTGCCAATATTGTAGAAGCAACTAAAAAAGCCAAAGAGGAGCAGGTAGATTTAATTTGTTTTCCCGAATTATCTATTTGTGGCTATGGGTGCGAAGACAACTTTCTTAGTGATTGGCTTTGGCAATATGCTTTTGAAACCTTAAATAATGTTATTTTACCAGAAACTGCAGGCATAAGTATTTGCGTAGGAACCCCCATTAAATATAAAGACAAACTATATAATGCAGCGATTTACATCAAAGATGGTGAAATACAATTTATTATTCCCAAACAAAACTTGGCCAATGATGGTGTACACTACGAGCCAAGGTGGTTTACAGCCTGGCCTTCTGGCGTAAAGTCTGAGGTATTCATTAATGGCCGCGGATACGCCTTCGGAGATTATATTATTGAGGACTTGGGGGAGAAGATTGCCTTTGAAATCTGCGAGGATGCCTGGCGGACTATCCGACCAGGAATAAAACATGCTGAGAAAGGCGTCGGCATTATTCTTAACCCTAGTGCAAGCCATTTTGCCTTAAGAAAAAGTGAAACAAGACAACAGCTAGTAATTGACAGCTCCAAGCAATTTAATTGCACCTACTTATACACTAATTTACTAGGAAATGAGGCTGGCCGTATGATTTATGATGGAGAAATTCTGATTGCTACTAAGGGTGAACTCCTGCAGCGAAATGAACTACTATCATTTCAACACTATAACCTAGTGACGCAAGATTTATCAGCAGATAGTACCCCTATAGCATTGCAAACATCCAACTCAAATAGTGAATTTCACAAGGCAACTGCTCTAGCATTATTTGACTACTTAAAAAAGAGCAAAAGCAACGGCTTTGTGTTGTCTTTAAGTGGCGGTGCAGACTCCTCTTGTTGTGCACTTATTGTCTCCGAGATGGTGCGAATAGGTCTTAAAACATTAGGCCTGCATCGATTCCTAGAAGGTATCAACCACTCCTCTTGGTTCGATGAGCTGAAAGATGACAGTAATAAGCCACAAACAATATGCAGCAGAATATTAACTACGGCATACCAAGGGACTAAGAACTCGGGCACAGCTACTTTAGAGGCTGCTACTGCCTTAGCTGAAGAAATCGGTGCAACTTTCCATTATTGGACAATCGATGACGAGGTGGAAGGATATAGCAGAAAAATAGAGCAAGCGCTTCAAAGGAAATTAACTTGGGAAACAGACGATATCACCTTGCAGAACATCCAAGCGCGCGCACGGTCACCGATCATTTGGATGCTTGCTAATATACAAAACGCCTTGCTGCTTACCACCTCTAACAGAAGTGAAGGCAGTGTTGGTTACACTACTATGGACGGTGATACTAGTGGCAGCATAGCGCCTATTGCAGCTATTGACAAACCCTTTATTATTCAATGGCTAAAGTGGGCTGAGACAGTCTTAGGCTATGGTAGCTTAAATTACGTAAACAGCTTAGCGCCAACTGCGGAGTTACGCCCTAGTAATCAAACGCAAACAGATGAGACGGATTTAATGCCATACCCTACACTCTTAGCTATTGAGCAGGAAGCCATTCAAAAACACAAGTCTCCTGTTGAGGTATATAAAGCACTCTTTGAGAAATTTGACGACAAACTGTTGTTAAAGCACCACATTGAAAAGTTTTTCAAGCTCTGGACAAGAAACCAATGGAAGAGAGAAAGACTAGCTCCCTCCTTTCACCTCGACGATTATAATGTCGACCCAAAAACCTGGTGTAGATTTCCTATTCTTTCTTCTGGCTTCACTGAAGAACTGAAAGCATTGGAAAATATCAATTAAGCCATTGGATTCTTAGTTTTTAAACTATTTTTGTGATAAATACAATTTTATGCTCAGTTATATAGTCTGGTCTCCGAAACCTTATATTGTCGACCTTGGATTTACAGAATTACGTTGGTACGGCTTATTATTTGCCCTAGGGTTTATCATTTCTCAACAACTGATGTTTTACATCTTCAAAAAAGAAGGTAAAACAGAAAAACAAGTAGAGGTATTGACATTGTACATGGTTATTGCTACCATAATAGGCGCACGTCTTGGCCACGTTTTATTTTATGAACCCGCGAAATACCTTAGCAACCCTATAGATATATTTAAAGTATGGGAAGGCGGTCTTGCTAGCCACGGAGGGGCCATAGGTATTCTTACCGCATTATACTTATTTTCAAGAAAATTCAAGAACATAAATTATCTATGGATCCTAGATCGTGTGGTAATAGTGGTCGCTATTACTGCAACATTAATTAGAATAGGGAATTTCGTCAATTCAGAGATTATAGGTCTTCCTACAGATAAAAGTATTGGTATTGTATTCGGAAGAGATGTAGAAAACCGAGTAGAGTACCTTACGTCTGCGATCACCGATGTATCCGTTGAGAAGGCTAGCAGCTTTGGGCAAGAATCTGACTTGAACAACACCGCATACGAGCCAATCGCCTTAGTTATTAGTTTTGATCAAAAGAATGACGCTAAATTGGTTCAAAATTATACCGAAACTAAAATTTTAGACTATTTACAAACCAATAAAATAAAAGAATACGTACTTTTTAATGAAAACGCTGAGATAACATATAAAGAAGGGCCTAACGGAATTCAAGCAACTATTCTTGGAATGGGCATTCCTAGGCACCCTGCGCAGTTGTACGAAGCCATTTCTTGTTTTTTCCTCTTTCTACTATTATTCTATCTATGGAATAAAAACAGAAGTGGTCTGGCTGATGGCCGCCTTTTCGGGATTTTTATGATTGTCTGTTTTGGATTGAGATTTTTTTACGAATTTATTAAGGAAAATCAAGTTGCTTTTGAAGACGACATCGCCTTAAACATGGGGCAATGGTTAAGTATTCCGCTTGTACTTGCGGGCATATTTTTCGTTATTAAGTCCATTCGTGCACAAAAGCGCTTTTAAGGGACCGGATCGTAGCCATTCCCTCCCCAAGGGTGACATTTACTAATTCTAGCAGCAGCTAGTTTTATGCCTTTGAGGGGTCCATGCTTCATAATTGCTTGCTTAGCATATTCCGAACAAGTTGGTGCAAACCTACAAGCTGAAGGGAAGAATGGAGAAATCCCATATTGGTAGATTAATATAGGAAATGCAATTACCTTGCGAATATAAAATTTTAAGCGTTTAATATTTGTATTGGTCAAAAGTGAATAGTATCATAAAGATAAAAATAAAATCAAGCAATTAGTTCCATATACAAGCATAAAGAATTCAATGAAGAAGGCCCTCTTTTTCATTGCCTTGTCTTGCTGTGTTCTAAATACAGTAGCTCAGGAACAGCCGTTAAGGAAAAGTAAACTGAAAGATAGCACCAACGAAGCTTCACCAGCAAAAAAATACACTGAGGTAGTATACGTGTCTAAAATTAGCTATATAGGAAATAAGAAAACGAAAGAGAAAATAATTTCTCGAGAAGTGGACATCGATACAAAAGCTAGTTATGTGAAGTCTGACTTGCTTGAGCTAATTAAACTTGATGAAAACAAGATCTTTAATACGGGCTTATTTACCAGTGTAAAAGGAGAAATAATTCCATCCATTGAAGACCCCAAACAAGTAACTATTATATTTTTTGTTGAAGAGCGCTGGTATATTTGGCCTAGCATCATTTTTAAATTAGCCGATAGAAATTTCAGCGACTGGTTATTCAACCAAAATGCTGCGATAGACAGGTTTGAATATGGATTTAAATTTGATCAATTTAATGTCCGAGGATTAAATGAAAAATTATCCGTTTTAGCGCAATTTGGATTTAAACAGAAGTTTGGATTAGGATACCGAATCCCTTACTTAAACAAAGCGCAAACCTTTGGCATGGGCTTCGGTTTCTATTACAGTGAATTAGATCAAATTGACTACGCCAACAACAGAGACAAGCGGGTCTTTATTTCTGCCGATTCACTTTTCCCTGATAGAGTGGAGAGGACAATAATTTCTACAGAAATATCGTCCCGTTTAGATTTCACGTATAGAGAATCCTATTATAACACCCACACTTTTGGCGTCTATTTTAGGAGAAGGTTTGTATTAGACACCATTCTTAGTAGCGCTTTTAACCCCAATTATATAACGGGAGATGATAATACCCAGAAGTCTATTGACCTATTCTATAGTTTTAGAAGAGATTTCAGAGACAGAAATAATTACCCTCTAAAGGGATTCTATATTAATGCTTTCCTATTAAAAAGAGGCTTGGGTATTTTTGGAGATATTAATCAATTTAGTACCGACTTGCAGGTAGCTACCTATAAACCTTTGTATAAAGACAGGATCTACTTAGCAAATTCATTTACTGGACATACCTCAGCGCCTAGAAGGCAACCGTATACAACTTTTGACGGCCTAGGGTTTGGCAATAATTTATTGAAAGGCTATGAGCTATATGTTATTCAAGGGCAGCACTATCTTATGAATAAAAATGAACTTAAACTCAGACTCTTTACAGTTGAAGGTGATTTAGGTAAATTCATGTTTCTAAAGCAGTTTAGAAAAATACCTCTGTCGGCTTATTTTAAAGTATTCTTTGACCATGGTTACGTAGATAACAACATACGTTCTAGCATTGACTCACAGCTGTCGAATAGATACTTATACAGTACTGGAGTAGGGCTAGATTTGGTTACTTACTATGATGCCGTTTTACGTTTTGAATATTCAATAAACGCACTTGGCGAAACTGGTTTTTACATTAATGTGAAATCTGGCATCTAGTTAGGTATCGCTTTAGGGTCGATTGCTTTCGCTGTTCCTCGCTTATTATAATAATACCACTCCCCTATCATTTCATCATTAGCATAACTTCCTTGGTAGGTCTTAAATCCTTTTTCATCATAATAGATCCATTCACCCTCCTTGATACCTTGTTGATAACTACCTTCTTGACTACTTCTTCCGTCTTCATTAAAAAATTTCCAATAGCCGTGTGGTAAACCGTCGTAGTACTCTCCTACTTGTCTCCTACTGCCATTTTCGAAATAGAAAAACCATCTTCCGTCGTATTCACTGTCTTTATAGCGTCCAGTTTTTTCAATACCTCCATTGGGATGAAAATAAATCGCTGAATCAACCAAACTGCCATACTGCCATTTTTCTTTTGCTTTAATAGCTCCACTTGGATAATAGTATATTACAGAGTCAGTCAACTTCCCTTGATCATAATGCTCTACAACATTTTTTACGCCACTAGGGTAAAAAGTAAGCCATTCTCCTACCCTACTGGAATCAATTAGCACTCCGTAACTCTTCACTGCGCCACTTTCATAATACAATGAATCTACTTCCTGGCCAATAACCCTATAGAATGGACCACTCAATACCGCGAGAATAATAAAAATATTTAAGCATTTTAAAATCATATTATGTAAATTACATAGAGCGCACAGTTAGTGCTTATGTTTATCAACCAAAACCCTACACAATGAGAACGCCCCTATACCTCATTCTGTTACTTTTTATTATATATGAAGTAAACAGTCAATCCATTTATCAGACTATTGGCGCAGAAAACATTGGCATAGCCAATTGTACTGCAAATACGGAAAATATTTGGTCCGGCTTCCACAATAGTGCTGGCTTAGCATCAATTAATAGCGTAGAATTTAGTACGCATTTTAATGTCTTCTATGGCGAGATAGGGCTACTCAGCAGTGCCGCTGCCTTTGTTTTACCTATTAAATCAGGTAGCATCTTCCTTGGCATTTCCCGTTTTGGCAATTCTATTTACAACGAGCATAAGTTAAGTCTGGCGTATGGAAGTAAGATCGGCATTATTCAGCTAGGTGGTCGAATCAATTATTTACAGTACCAAATCCAGGATTTTGGAAGCCTTAAATCTTACAGCATTGATTTGGGTGTTCAGGCAGCAATTACGCCGCAGTTAAGTATTGGCGCTTACGCCAATAACATCTCTCGCGCGTCGCTAAACAAAGAGCAGCAAGTCTATATTCCTAGTTTACTATATATGGGCTTAAAATATACGCCTATGCCTTACTTCAAATTTTACCTTGAAGTTGAAAAGAATCTAGCGTTAAAAGCCACCTTTAAATCTGGCGTTAGCTATCAGCTTAAAAACAAATGGTATTTTTCATCTGGAATCAGAATAGACAGCTGGGAGAGCTTTTATGGCACTGGCTTTAGATTTCTAAAGCTAAATTTTAACTATGCTTATCAGCTCCACCCAATATTAGGCAGCTCTCACGCAGTAGATTTAGGTTTTAAACTATAATTATGAGGACCTTGGCACTCATAATAAGTCTACTAACCATATGTATCCGTCCACTTATAGGTCAGCGCCAGAAAGATTTTGAAAGCATCGTAGAGCAGTACTTTCCAGTGATGGATAAAGACCTCAATTACGAAGAGATATGTGAACAATTATATCAGTATTATCAATCGCCATTAAACCTAAATACGGCAGACAGAAAATCCTTAGAACAACTTAACCTCTTGTCATTCGATCAAATCAATTCCTTGCTTGAGTATAGAGAGGTACATGGCCGTTTGTTATCTGTATTTGAATTGCAGGCTGTTCCCCTATTCGATTTATACTCCATCAGAAAAATTCAGCCCTTTATTAAAGTGACTCCTACTGCTTTAAATGCAGACAACAGAAGTATATGGTCAAAAATAATGGAAGAGCGCAACAGCTACCTTATTATAAGGACCGACAGGTCAATTGAAACCAAAAAGGGCTACAAAGAACTTGATGGCACTCCAAAATACATTGGAACGCCTTATAGATTGTATTCAAAATTACGTATTCAACATACCAATGATTTCAGCATCGGGTTAACAATGGAAAAAGATGCTGGTGAAACATTTAATTGGGATCCTGCTAAAGACCAATACCTATTCGACTATTACTCCTTTCATCTGCAATTAAAAAACAAAGGCGTCATAAAAAATATAGTTCTTGGAGACTACCAACTTCAATATGGACAATCGCTTGTATTTGGTGCTGGATTTTCCTTGGGCAAAGGCGCTCACGCCATTGCCACCGCTCGGCTACCCACTGCAGGAATTAGTCCTTATGGTTCGGTAATGGAAAAACAATTTTTCCGTGGTATAGCAACTACTGTACAACTTCATCCGAATTGGGAACTGACGAGCTTCTATAGCAACAGCTTGCTGGATGCTCGTATTGGAATAGATAGCACAAATACTAAGCAGAAATATATACAAAGTACTAACCTAAGTGGGTTACATCATACTGCAGCAACAAAGAGTAGAAAAAATAATGCTACAATTCAAAATATGGGAGGCACGCTACTGTACTCCTCTAAGCGCAACCATTTTAACGCCGGTGTAAATTATCTATTCACAGCTTATGAGTTCCCTTTAAGTAGGAATGAGAGGAAGTATTCACAATATAGTTTTGCAGGTAAAACCCACCATATCACCAGCATCTTCAGTAATTACTACTGGAAGAACACACATCTATTCACAGAGTATGCGCTCAGTACCAATGGAGATTTTGGTGTTGTTTCAGGTATGATTCTTTCTCTTTCTGGAACCATTCAGCTTAGTCTACTAGCCCGTCATTATGGCAAACAATTTCATAGCCCTATGGGCGCTGCATTTGGCGAAAACACTAAAAACAACAATGAAACAGGAATCTACCTAGGGATAAGGAACGACTTCAGCAAGCGACTGACTTTCACTGCATACCTTGATAAGTACAAATCTCCTTGGTTACAATATTTGGTAGACAAGCCTGCCGGAGGGCATGAGTTCTTAGGAAGACTAAATTACAGTTTTAATAAAAAAGCACTGGTATTTCTACAATTTCGGTATAAATCAGATGCGAGCAATAGCACCGATAATACCGCTAATACGTATATGGTATCTACTACAAAAAAGCGAAATATCACCTTAAATTATAACCTACAGGCCAATCCAATTATAGCCTTAAAAAGTAGAATCCAATACAGCGACTACCAGGCAGAAAACGAGCTAACTAGAGGCATTGCCATAATTCAAGATGTCGACTTCAATTTCAAGAAATTGCGTATCAATGCAAGGTATGCGCTCTTTGATACTGAAAACTATGAAAACCGACAGTACGTTTACGAGAAAGATGTTTTGTATGCATTTTCTATTCCTGCCTATCAAAATACTGGCGTTAGGTCTTATATACTCGTGCAATACAAGATCAGTAAAAACATTAAAATTTGGGCAAAATGGTCACAATTTCGTTACTTTGGAGAAGATGATATTGGTTCTGGAAATGAGACAATCGAAGGAGACACCAAATCAGACATAAAATTCCAAATTCTGTTGAAACTTTGAATAAAAAATATCAATATTCTCTCTTCTTAGCTGGTTTTCTTATTATTCTACTTATTTCCTGTAAAAGGAATACGCCTGCAGAAATGTTATTCGGCAAATGGAAAATTAATGCCATTGTAGAAAATGGTCATCAAGTAATTGAGCAGTACGTTAGCAGTAACTCAAGATACCTCATTCTGAACGAAGATGGAAGCTACCGACTTGGCCTAATTGACACCTCCAATGATAAGGGTTGGATCGCTGAGGCTGAGCAAAATCAGCTTATCCTACTAGATGATGAATTGATTGATGATATAAAAAAATGGGATGTCGTCGCAGCCGACAACCAGCTTAAGCTAAGTAATAAGGAAAGAGCACTCACCATTACTTTAAATAGAGTGCAGGCCTTACCTAAAGCCAGTTACAAACAAGCAGAAGATCTTATTGGCAAATGGACGGTAGACAAAGTAACTATTAACGGCACCAACAGCACTTCTACTTATGCCTACCCTGACCGATGGATTATTTTAGCTAAAAACGGTATGTTTTACAATGGTGAAACTATAGGTAATCAAAATACTGGTTATTGGAAGGCAAATGAAGAATTAACACGGTTGGAGTTTAGGCTGACAGAGGGTACTGAAAGTCCGGCACTACAGTTTACTATAGCAGAAAATTTCATATGGTATGAAAAAGAAAAAGAAGAAGGAAGAAAACATATCGTTCGTATCTACTTCAAAAAAGAAAAAAGCTGAATTTCATTTCAACTTTCTAACATACATTTTCGATTCGATCACTGAGTTCTCCAAAAAAAAATTAAATTTGTTGTCGGTGAAGAATTTTTCAGCGCAGGTTTAATCGAAAATGCAGCTTACCAAATTAGAAATAAAAGGCTTCAAGAGTTTTGGCGACCGCATGGTCATCAACTTTGACAAAGGAATTACAGGTGTTGTAGGTCCTAATGGCTGTGGTAAGTCCAATGTAGTAGACAGCATAAGGTGGGTCTTAGGCGAGCAAAAAACCAGAGCACTGCGTTCCGATAAGATGGAGAATATCATCTTTAACGGAACAAAAAAGAGAAAGCAAAGTAACCTTGCTGAGGTATCTTTAACTTTTAGTAATACAAAGAATTTATTGCCTACAGAGTACGCCAATGTTACCATCACGAGAAGGTACTACAGAACGGGAGAAAGTGAATACCTTTTAAATGGAGTAACTTGCCGCTTAAAGGATATCAATAATCTATTTATGGATACTGGCATTAGTTCAAATAGCTACGCCATTATTGAGCTGAAGATGGTAGATGATATTCTTACTGATAAAGACAATAGCCGTCGGGGACTATTCGAAGAGGCAGCAGGAATTAGCAAATTCAAAATTAGAAAGAAAGAAACACTGAAAAAACTGGGTGATACCGACACTGACCTAGAAAGAGTGGAAGACCTACTTTATGAGATAGAGAAAAACCTTAAATCGTTAGAAAAGCAAGCGAAGCAAACCCAAAAATACTTTCAGTACAAAGAGGAATATAAAGAAAAAAGTGTTGTCTTGGCAAAAAAGTCGGTGGCAGAAAAGAGAGATCAATTTCTTTCACTGAATAAGCAACTGACGACAGAGAGCGATAAAAAATTAAGCCTTAACAGACAGCTTGCGGAGTATGAGGCAAAATTAGAAAAGGCAAAGGTTGACTTATTACAACAGGAGAAACTTTTGTCTACCCGACAAAAAGCCCTTAACGAGCATGTAAATAAAATCCGTTCTTATGAAAGTGAAAAGAAGATAAAGAACGAAAGACTACGTTTCTTGCAAGACAAGAGTGATAGCCTTAAGCAGCAGATAGAACAAGATCGCCAAAGTAATGAACGTGCTGCTTTCAGCATTAAATCATTGGCGCAGGAGCAAGAATCGGCAGAGAAAATTTATGCTGAGGCTACTGCTAGAATAGAAACCTTAAAAGCAGAATACGAAGCACAAAAGGAGAAGACTTCCACCATCCGCGAGGAAGTAAGCACCTTAACCAAACAGCAGCAAATGCTGAAAGACGAGGTATATCAACTGAATAAATCCCTAGAGATTAAAGAGATTCAGCTATCATCAATTAAGCAAGAGTTAGAAAAAAGCAGCAGCGACACCAGTGAGCAAAGTGCCAGCGTGGCAGAATTTGATGAAAAAATCAGTTTGCTTTCTACCCTACTAACAGAGAAGCGAGAGTACTTACAAAATCTAAAGAATAAAGAAAATAATCTAAATGAGCAGGTTGAAGAGCATAGCAAAACCATTGAGCTCATTAAGGATGAACTCACGCAATCTTCCAGAAAGCTAGATGCCAAAGAGAATGAGTACAATCTTACCAAATCATTAGTTGATAATTTAGAGGGTTTCCCTGAAGCCATTAAATTTTTAAAGAAGAGTTCTAAATGGGGCAAAAACGCCCCCCTCCTATCTGATGTCCTGACGACAGCTGAAGAATACAGAATTACTATTGAGAACTTCTTAGAGCCCTATATGAACTATTATATAGTGGACACCGAAGCACAAGCATTTGAGGCTATCAACCTATTGAGCGACGCTAGCAGAGGGAAGGCACACTTCTTCATCTTAGACAGCTTCGATAAGTTTATACCATCAGACACCAAGCTGTTCGACAATGCGCTTGCCGCCACAGAAATTGCAGAGTTTGACGCTAAGTACAAAAAGTTAATTGCTTATATACTAGACAGTGTATATGTGGTACAAGGCGATTACCAGAAAATGCCAGAAGATGCTGAAAGCACCTTCATTACTCAGAATGGAAAGGTAACTAAGAGAAGGTTTAGCATGTCTGGTGGATCCGTAGGTCTTTTTGAAGGAAAAAGAATAGGTCGAGCAAAGAACTTGGAGAAGCTTCAAGAAGATATTAAGCAGCTGAATAAAAGCATAGTGTCTATCAAAGATTCATTAGCACAGCGCCAGAAAGACTTAGAAAATTTAAAGCAACACTCCTACAGAGAAAATATTGAATTGCTGCAAGCAGAGATTAATGACGTTAACTCAGAATATGTTTCTGTAAAAACTAAGCAGGAGCAGTTTGCACAGATGTTGAGCAGCGCCGCCAATAAGCGAGAGGATTTAGAAGAAAGACGTGAGCAACTCACAGAAGAAATCGATGCGGCAAAACCTGAGTCGAAGGAGAAGACCGAGCGACTAGCGCAAATAGAACTACGCTTAGATATTATAAGAGAAGAGCTTGAAGGCCATGACGAGCTTTTGAGCCAAAAAGGTACTTCCTTCAACCAAGAGAATATTGAGTACCATCAGCAGCAAAACAGAGTAAATAGCCTGGCACAAGAAATCAGCTATAAGCAAAACAACTATGAGAGCAGCAAAGGACGATTAGAAAAGAACCAATCGGAGCTAAAGCGCAGTGACGAGGATATTAAGAACCTTATCGACACTGCGGAAACCAATGATGATGAGTTGGTGGGCATGTATGAAGAGAAAGAGCAGATTGAGCTGGGTGTAAATGAAGTGGAAAAAGCATACTATGCCTCCAGAGGTGACATTGATACAGTAGAAAAGGAAAGCAGGAATATCCAAAGAAGTAGAGAGCAGGTAGATGAGTTGGTGCAAGAGATGCAAAACAAGCTAAACGAAACTAAGCTTTCACTCAACAGTGTAAAAGAACGTTTGTCTGTGGA
This sequence comes from Marivirga sp., assembly GCA_046709585.1. Classification (GTDB taxonomy): domain Bacteria; phylum Bacteroidota; class Bacteroidia; order Cytophagales; family Cyclobacteriaceae; genus Marivirga. The sequence continues at coordinate 1,102 of JBKEFO010000056.1, read as the reverse complement.
GTTCAATATGGACCTTGACAAGCTGATGGCCGAAGATGACGGCGGTGAGGCTTCTGAGCAATATTTGAGAAATGTGGATGAGCTTCGAGAAGAAGTGACCAAGTTGAAGGACCGAATGGAGCGCATTGGCCCAATCAATCCGATGGCTATGGAGGCATATGAGGAAATCAAAGAAAGGAATGATTTCATCATTGAGCAGAGAGAAGATTTGCGCAAAGCAAAGGAATCTTTACTCAGCACCATCAGTGAGATAGATGAAGTAGCCAGGGTAAGCTTCTTGGAAGCATATGTGAAGATCAAGGAAAACTTCACGAAGGTATTCAGGACACTCTTCACCGAGGAAGATGAATGTGACCTTCAACTGTCTGACCCCGACAACCCCTTGGAGTCAAAAATTGAAATAATGGCTAAGCCTAAGGGTAAAAGGCCATTGACCATCAACCAACTATCCGGTGGTGAAAAGACCTTAACTGCCACCTCTCTACTATTTGCCATTTACCTCTTGAAACCAGCACCTTTCTGCATTTTTGACGAAGTAGATGCTCCACTGGATGATGCCAATATTGATAAGTTCAACAACATCATCAGAGAGTTCTCCAATGAGTCACAATTTATTATCGTTACACACAACAAAAGAACCATGTCTTCTACCGATGTGATTTATGGCGTAACAATGGTAGAGCAAGGCGTATCACGCGTAGTACCTGTAGACCTGCGAGAGTTAGAGGACATGGTGGAGTAAGAGCATCAACCTCTCGAATTAAAAATATAGCTATTAAAATTTATAGCCCAACTTTAACTGGGGCCGAAATATTATATAATAGTCTGCAATACCCTTGTAGAAATCGTAGTACAATCCAGCACCTAAACCTAGCGCAAAATCAAAATGATTTCACCATGTTCTTCTTATGCCAAAACAAGGTACTAAACTAAGGTGGTTGTATTTACCATCAGGTGGATTTTCTACATTTGAAATACTAATCCAAGCAGGTTGAAAACTAGCTCTCAAGGCAAAAAAGCTCCCATTGTTATTAGCAGTCTTCTTCGATTTTGCGCTGCGTTTCTTAAGGTTATAATAATACCTTGGCTCTATACCAAAATT
>JBKEFO010000055.1:0-13528 GCA_046709585.1 Marivirga sp. | reverse complement strand
CCTCTCCGGAATCTTACCCCCTCAACACCTTAACCTTTTTACCCCTTAACGACTCTCTCGCTGTTGGGATGACAAAGGTAAGAATCTTTTCCTTACTCGCAACACCTTTCAATCTAGTTTTCTGCAAAAAGATTAGGGCTTTGCAACAAAGCACTAAATATCAACGAGATAAACCTAAAAATTATCTTAAAATAGTTTGTTTGCGGTCTGGGCCTATAGATACCATGTTAATAGGGATACCTAAATAAGTTTCTATAAAAACAATATAATCGGTTAATGCCTTTGGTAGGACATCAAAAGAACTGATTCCATCTAAACTACTATTCCAACCTGGAAACTCCTTATATATTGGTTCCAATTCATTTTCAACCATGTCATAAGGAAACTCATCTGTCAGAGTGCCATCAGCTAATTTATAATGAGTACAAGCTTTGATCATCTCGAAACCTGATAACACATCTGATTTCATCATATAGAGCTCTGTCACACCATTAATCATGACCACATACTTTAGTGCTGGTAAATCTAGCCAACCACACCTCCTTGGTCTTCCAGTAGTGGCACCAAACTCATTACCTATTTTAGCCATCTCCTTTCCGTCCTCATCAAAGAGCTCTGTCGGAAAAGGTCCGCTTCCAACCCTAGTGCAGTAAGCTTTGAATATACCATAAACGCTGTTAATAGTATTAGGGGCAACACCTAGACCTGTGCATACACCAGCAGTAGTAGTATTGGAGCTCGTGACAAATGGGTAGTTACCAAAATCAACATCTAATAACGACCCTTGAGCTCCCTCTGCTAATACTGCCTTATTTTCCTTTAAGTCACTATTGATTAGGTATTCAGTATTCGACAGATTAAAAGTCTTCAAGAAATCAATGGCCTCAAAGAAGTCTTTCTCTAATGAGGCTAAATCATACTCATGTTTATAAAACGCCAATATTGATTCGTGCTGCGCTACAAGCGCTTTATATCTATCTGCAAACTTTGGACTGATTATATCCCCAACCCTTATTCCCAATCTCCCTATTTTATCTTGATAGGTAGGTCCTATTCCCTTTAAGGTCGATCCAATCTTTTTATTTCCTTTTGAATTTTCATAGGCTGCATCTAACAACCTGTGAGTAGGCAATATCAATTGTGCTTTGTTAGAAACAAATAAGTTCTTTTTAAAATCTATATTAAAAGGCGCTAGCTTGTCAATTTCTTTTTTGAAGATCACTGGATCTAGTACCACCCCATTTCCAATTACATTCTTGATATTATCACGGAAAATGCCACTAGGTATTTGGTGCAACACATGTTTAATTCCGTCGAATTCAAGCGTATGCCCAGCATTAGGACCTCCTTGGAATCGAGCAACCGTATCGTATTTGGGCGCCAATACATCTACTACTTTCCCTTTACCTTCATCACCCCATTGCAATCCTAGCAAAACATCCATTTTCATAGCAATCAATTGTTAAGCCGAATTCAAATCAGCCTATTTTTAGTAGTTTATTTAATTTTTACTTTGTTAAGCCGCTTTCAGAAAAGCTTCGGCTTCTTCTTTTGAATCAAAAATGTTAAAGATATTATTGAGCTTGGTAATCAGCAAAAGTTTTTTGACTTGTTCAGAAGGATTTAATAGAACTACCTCGCCCCCCTTATTTCTAAGCTTCGTTAAAACCGTGATTAGCACGCCTAGCCCGCTACTATTCATATACCGCACTTCAGATATATCAATAATAGCCTTAATGTTTCCTTCGTTTATTTGATTATTCAATAATTCAATAATTCCTGGGCCGTTATTTTCACCGATTAAGTCTCCAGATAATTTAAAATTAATAATTCCTTCTACTACTTCTTCCTTAAAATCCATTATTTACTTTCTTCTAATTTTTGTTTGGCCTGGCAATCGCCACAAATACCATATAAATTTAATGAATGGTGCATGATCCTAAAGTTAAGTAAATCACCCACCATCGTTTTTATGTTTTGAATTCTAGGGTCGCAAAACTCCACCACTTTATGACATTCAGCACAAATAACATGGTCATGCTGTTTGTATCCATATGATTTCTCATACTGTGCCAAGTTCTTCCCAAACTGATGTTTACTCACTAAATCGCATTCTACAAGTAAGTCCAATGTATTATATACAGTGGCTCTACTTACACGATAGTTTTTGTTTTTCATACTGATATACAGCGACTCAACATCAAAATGACCAGAGCGGGTATAAATTTCTTCGAGTATAGCATATCTCTCAGGGGTTTTCCGTAAACCCTTATTCTCGAGATATGCCGTAAAGATTTGCTTTACTTCCTTAAAAACCTTTTCGTTTAACACTTTTGCTTCCCTTCTTAACTTTCTTGGCAAATATAGAAAAAAGGATTTTCAATCGTAACGATTTACCTTAACAATACCACTAACAGATCGGAGTTTTTTAATTAAGTCATCTAAATGCTTAGTGCTCTGTACAAAAAGATGAATTTTACCTTCAAAAATCCCATCTTTCATATCTACCGAAATTGACTGCATATTCACCTTTAGCTCTGCCGAAATAATTTGCGTTACATCACTTATTAATCCTACCCTATCAGTACCTATTATCTGCAAACCTGCTAGGAAAGCAATTTCTTGCTGGGAGGTCCATCTGGCCTTCACCACCCTATTCCCATGATTTGACAATAATTCAGGCGCATTTGGGCAAGATGTCCGGTGAATTTTGATTCCCTCATTCACCGTAACAAAACCAAACACCTCATCTCCAGGTATGGGGTTGCAACATTTCGCAATAATATAATCTACTACATCCATGTCATCTCCAATGAGTAACATATCCTGACCTTTCGCTTTTTCAAAGCTTGAAGCATCAGAGGAAGGTCTTATACGTTTGCCTATTTTAGGTTTTGGTGCGAGCACCTTTTCCTGAAATTTTTTAATGCTCTTGGGATCATGCTTTCCTATTGCTATTCCGTAGTATAGGTCTAATGGCGTTTTCTCATCAAAATAAGCCCTGATCTGATTAATCACCTCCTCCCGCGGCTCAATTTTCATCTGCTTTAACTTCCGGTATACAATTTCTTTGCCTTCAAGTGCTGCCGACTTTTTATCTTCTTTTAATAGGTCCTTAATTTTAGCTTTTGCTTTCGAAGATACAATGATGCGCAGCCAATCTTTATTAGGCTTTTGCTTATTAGAGGTTAAAATTTCTACCTGATCACCATTCTTTAACTCGTAGTTTATGGGAACCAACTTCTGGTTAACCTTAGCACCTATACATTTGGCCCCTACCTCAGTATGGATATCAAATGCAAAATCAAGGGCCGTAGAACCATTCGGCAAGGTCTTTAACTCTCCCTTAGGCGTAAAAACAAAAACTTCATCTGAAAATAAATTAGATCTAAAATCATCCACAAATTCGATGGCACTGGCATCGTTGGATTCCAACATATCGCGCACCCTAGATATCCACTGTTCGAGTCTTGTTTGCTCAGGGTGAGTATAACTATCTTTATACTTCCAATGTGCAGCATAACCCTTCTCAGCAATATCGTCCATTCTTTTAGTACGAATTTGCACCTCTACCCATTGGCCCGTATCACTCATCACGGTGGTATGTAAAGACTCATATCCATTTGCTTTTGGGGTAGATATCCAATCCCTAAGCCTATCAGGATTTGGTTTGTAAAAGTCTGTCACTATAGAATATGCTTCCCAGCATGCTGCCTTTTCATTTTCTACAGGGGCATCAATAATAATACGAATTGCAAATAAATCGTATACTTGCTCAAAGGGAATATTCTGCTTTTTCATTTTATTCCAAATAGAATAAATTGACTTAGGCCTACCCTTGATTACGTATTCCCACTTGAGCTCGTTTAAATCTTCTTCAAACGGACTAATAAAACTCTTTATAAATTTCGCTCGCGCAGTTTTAGAGTGGTCTATTTTGTCAGCAATATCTCTATACACCTCATTTTGCGTATACTTCAAATGAAGATCTTCCAGCTCAGATTTGATAGCGTACAAGCCCAAGCGGTGTGCCAAAGGTGCATATAAGTAGATGGTTTCCGAAGTAATCTTCATCTGCTTATTTCGAGGCATACTTTCTAAAGTACGCATATTGTGTAATCTGTCAGCTAATTTTATAAGTATTACCCGCACGTCTTTAGACAATGTAAGTAACATCTTTCTGAAATTCTCTGCCTGTTGAGAAGTACCATACTCAAAAACACCAGATATTTTTGTCAGTCCATCAATAATTGGCGCAACCTTAGATCCGAATTCTTTCTCAATATCTTCAATTTCCCATTCTGTATCTTCCACTACATCATGTAGTAGGGCAGCAATAATAGAGGTAGTTCCTAAACCTATTTCTTCTACAGCGATGGTAGCCACTGCAATAGGATGTAAAATATAGGGCTCTCCTGACTTTCGTCTCATGTCTTTATGAGCCTCCATTGAAGTAAGAAAAGCTTTTTTGATAAGCTTGGCATCACCATCTTTTAAGAATGGTTTAGCCTTTTTTAACATTTTTCTATATTCTCTTAAAATCAGCTTACGCTCTTCTTCAAAGTCTATTTCTAGCATAGATTGGGTTTTGCAAATTCTTTTCAAAGTAAACTAATATTTTTCCTAATAGGTTATTGCAAAGAAAAAATATATCGCTACATTTGCATTTCATTTTAATGAAAGCGGGTGTGGCGAAATTGGTAGACGCACTAGACTTAGGATCTAGCGCTTCACGGCGTGGGGGTTCGAGTCCCTCCACCCGCACACAAAGACAACCCTTGACTTTTGGTAACAAATACCTAGGTTGAGGGTTTTTTCGTAATATATCACTTTTAAAAAACATCGTTTTGGACATTACTATTGACAAAAAGGATTCAACAAACGCTTCTATTAAAATTATACTAAAAGAAGGTGATTATCAACCTAATGTTGAACAAAAAATCAAAGAGTACGGAAAAAAAGCAAACATTAAAGGCTTTAGACCCGGAAAGGTGCCTTCTTCTTTTATAAAAAAGATGTATGGCAAGGGTATTTTAGTTGAGGAAATCAACCAATTGCTATCACAGTCTTTAAACGACTACATCAAAAATGAAAAGCTACAGATATTAGGTGAACCAATGCCTAACCAAGAAAATGCTGCTCAAATTGATTGGGATACGCAGAAAGAATTCGAATTTGAATACAGCTTAGGCTTAGTAGGTGAGTTTGACTTAAAACTTGACAACAAAGTTAAAGTAGACAAATATACGATTAAGGTCGACGACAAGGTGATGAAAGAAACCATGGACAACCTTAAAGAGCAGCATGGCGATACTGAGTCTGTGGACACAGCAAAAACTGGAGACACCATAGAAGGAAGATTAGTTTCGCCAGATGGAGAAGAGCAAGAAAAAGTGGTCCTCCCAATCAGTGACTTAGAAAAGAAAGCACAAAAGCAATTTATTGGCGCGAAAAAGGAAGATAGCATTGTTTTCAATATTGAGAAAGCACTAACTTCCCTAGAAGCAAAGAGCAGACTATTAGGTAAAAATGAAACCGACGCTGCTGCAGTTAAAGGTGAATTCACACTAACTGTGCTGGATGTTAAGCGTACAAAACCAGCGGAAATTAACCAAGAGTTATTTGACAAGGTATTTGGTAAAGATGGTGTAAAGTCTGAAGAAGAGTTCACGACTAAGATCAAAGCAACTATTGCTGAAAATTACGATAGAGAAACTGACAATTTATTAGCGAGGGACGTCCAAAATCATCTAGTAGAAAAAAATAAAATTGAATTGCCTGATGCGTTCTTAAAGAATTGGTTGTTGGTTAGCAATAAAGGTAAGATTACCCAAGAACAAATCGACAAAGAGTACGACTTGTATACCAAAGATTTACGATGGAATCTTATTAAAAATAAAATCGCTGACAATAACGAGAATTTGAAGGTAGAGCACGAAGACGTAATAGCGCACACCAAAAACATGATCAAAGAGCAATTTGGTCAGTATGGAATGTCTGACCAGCTTGAAAACAACTTAGATAGCTTTGCTGACAATTACTTAAAAGGCGAAAATGGTGAAAACTATAGAAAGGTATTTGAAGAACTCCTAAGCAAAAAGGCTATGGAGTATATCCAGTCTAAAATTTCTATCAATGAAAAGAAAGTTGATTTAGAAGGCTTTAAAAAAGCAGTTGATAAAAACTAAAGTACAAAAACATCGTTAACTTAGAAGTCCTTTTGATAAGGACTTTTTTTTTAATTTTGCACTCCATAACAATACTTTAAATGATTAATAAAGACGAATTTAGAAAATTTGCTGTCAAAGGCGAAGGAATACCAGGCAGTCATGTAGATCAATATGTACAACAGGTTGAGAACATGACTAGATCAGTAATTGAGGAAAGACCCACTAATTTCAGAGAAATTGATGTTTTTTCAAGATTGATCATGGACAGAATTATCTTTCTAGGGATGGGGGTCGATGATAACATCGCCAACATCATCACTGCACAACTTTTATTCTTACAGTCGGTCGATGCCAAGAAAGACATTAGCCTATATATCAATAGCCCTGGTGGGTCCGTATACGCTGGCTTAGGCATTTATGATACGATGCATTATGTTACACCAGATGTAGGAACTATATGCACTGGCTTAGCAGCAAGTATGGGCGCTGTATTGTTAGCGGGTGGTGCTGCAGGTAAACGTTCCGCCTTGCCGCATTCTCGTATCATGATTCACCAACCAATGAGTGGCATGCAAGGGCAGGCTTCAGACATGGAAATCTCTTTAAAACAGACTTTATCTGTTAAAGAAGATTTATATAAAATCTTGTCAAAGCATAGTGGTAAAACATATAAGCAAATAGAAAAAGATTCAGACAGAGATTTCTGGATGAAAGGAGAGGAAGCCAAAGAATATGGCTTGATTGATGAAGTATTAGCAAAAAAATAATGGCAGAAGAAAACGCACAAGTTACCTGTTCCTTTTGTGGAAGGAATAAAAAAGATGTAGACCTGATGATATCAGGCATACATGCGCACATTTGCGATAAATGTATCGTGCAGGCGCAACAAATTCTACAAGAGGAAGTGAAGACGAAGTCAAATTCTAAAGATCCAAAATTCAACCTTATTAGGCCCAAGGCCATGAAGGATCATTTGGATAAATATGTAGTGGGACAGGATGAAGCGAAAAAGGTAATTTCTGTTGCTGTTTACAACCATTACAAGCGACTAATGCAGAAAAATACCAATGATGATGTGACCATTGAAAAGTCTAACATCATTATGGTGGGTGAAACAGGTACTGGTAAAACGTATTTAGCAAAAACCTTAGCGAAAATTTTACAAGTACCATTTTGCATTGCTGATGCTACCGTTTTAACAGAGGCTGGTTATGTGGGTGAAGATGTAGAAAGCATCTTAACGCGTTTACTGCAATCCGCAGATTATAATGTAGAAGCAGCAGAAAGAGGCATAGTTTATATAGATGAATTAGACAAGATCGCTCGTAAATCTGATAACCCTTCCATCACTAGAGACGTAAGTGGTGAAGGCGTACAGCAAGCGATGTTAAAGCTCTTAGAAGGTACCTCAGTTAATGTTCCACCACAAGGCGGTAGAAAGCACCCAGATCAAAAAATGATCAATGTGAATACGGAAAATATTCTCTTTATTTGCGGTGGTGCCTTCGATGGTATAAGCAAAGGAATTGCCTCTAGACTAAACACGACACCATTAGGCTTTACAAAAGCCAATGATGAGGTGGAAGGTGAAATAGATAAAGACAATCTACTGCAATACATTACTGCCCAGGATTTAAAAAACTTTGGTTTAATTCCCGAGCTAATTGGAAGGTTACCAGTGTTAACGCACTTAGATCCTTTGAACCTCGAAACATTGAAGTTAATATTGACTGAACCTAAAAATGCGCTGGTAAAGCAATACCAGAAGTTATTTGAGATGGAGGCTATTGATTTAAGCTTTGATGAGTCAGCATTAGATTACATCGTGACGAAAGCTGATGAATTTAAGTTAGGAGCAAGAGGACTTAGATCTATCTGTGAAGTTGTTATGACTGATGCTATGTTTGATTTTGATGGAAAGGAAGAAGGCACTAAGCTTGTGATCGACAAGGATTATGCCAAAGCGAAATTTGAAAAATCTAAATTCAAGAAATTGAAAGTAGCTTAGTAAAAAAGTCTAAATCATAAAAAAAGGCATTTCCACTAATGGAAATGCCTTTTTCATTAATTACCGCTAACAAATCACTTTGTTAGCTCAAACTGATCGTTCCCTTCAATGCCCCGGCCAGTACTTTGGGTATAGCTTATTTCAATGAGTGGTTTTTTGCCTGACTTTGTAGCTGCGAAAGTACTTCTGTCAGCTCTTATTAGCTCATCAGTGCTACCATCCACAAACGTAAAGCTTCCGGCTTCCAGTGCTTGGCCATACCGGCTCTCCATCGCTTGCAGTGTAATTAGCACCTTTAATGTTTAAGGTAAAGTCTGTGAAATCAGTTATTACGGCGTTATCCTTTCTTACCTGATCTGAAAACCAATTAGCTTGCATAAAATCAAGCTACTCTTCCTGCGCTTGCTGCGTTGGGCTTAGTTGTTCTTCTGGCTTACAGGAAGCCAGAAAGAGACTAATCATTACGATGATAACTATATATCTCTTTTGCATCTATATAGATTTTAAGGTTTAGTTTTTCATTAGTTTAAAAAGTTCTCCTCCCTCTAACTGAATGAAGTAGAGTCCTGATGGTAGCTGCGAAATTGGGGCATGTTAATAAAGTTTGGACAGATTTGTTAATAAAGTCTGGACAAAACCTACTTCGATATGTTAATAAAGTTTGGACAAAGTAGTTTCGCTTTCGAGCTCTTTAACTACATAGCTGTAGCGCTATAAAGATATTTCTGCGGTATAGCGACCAGAGCTAAAGCTTGTCCCTCTCAATAAAAAGGTATTCTTCATAAGAAGTAAGAAATATGCTTTTAATTGGCCTTATGTTAGTAGAATCAAAATGAATACTTACGAAAAATCTAATGGTTAAGGCTGTCCAATTTTCTATTAAATGTTCATCAATCAACATTAGATTTTATTGGTTTTTACCTTAACTACAGGGTGCTTTTGCCACATAACAAATATTATTCAATAAGTTAACTTTGTTTATTACAAACAATTTCTTACTTTTTAAGATGTTCATATTAATTTATATTTTTTATCTTTCATATACCTAAAGAGCGGATACTAATATTTATCACTGTCTTGGTTTTAATAATTCGGATATTATATAAGAAGCAATAGTAGATTGATTCATTACAGCTATTCAATTTACAGTATTTCGAGTGGCAAAGTCTAGAAGTTTTATGCGACAGAACCAAAACATTAAAAGACTTTATTTGATTGTCAAAGTTTAAGCTCATTAATTATCATTTTAAAATTCAATCACTGTAAACTCTGTTCTTCTATTCAGCTGATGTTGCTCCTCAGAACACTTTGCTCCATTGGTACACGAATTAATTAATTGTGTTTCACCATATCCTTTCCCACTTATCCTTTCTTCATCTATGCCTTGAGAAACAATGTAGGCAGCAGACGCCTTAGCTCTTTTGTCTGATAGCTTGAGGTTAAAGGGATCACTACCTCTGGCATCTGTATGAGAGCCAAGTTCAATTTTCATTTGTGGATTTTCTTGCATCACCAGCACAATCTTATCCAGCTCTTTAGCAGCGTCAGATCTGATAATTGATTTTCCTAAGTCAAAATAGATTGGTTGAATTTCTAATAGCTTTCCTATATCTGCTCCTACTTCAATTTTATCTAAGCTGAGGTCTAATTTTTCATTAATATTCACATAACCAGGTGCTGTTAGCTCACCATTGTAAGTTACCTTCTTGGCTAGGTATCCTACTTTCTCGATTTTTATCAGATAGCTAATCCTATCATTTAACTTTTTATCAGGAATACTGTACTCAAATAGGCCAGTAACACCTGTAAGCTCGTCAATCACTTCTTTATCTGTAAAGTTGTCTGTGACCACAACGGAAACTGAATCAATAGGCTCGTTATTTTCCTTGTCGGAAATGACTCCTCTTAGCCCAAAAGCATACGCTTTTAATAACTTAACATCTTTTCTCCATACGCCCTCGTCATTCTCAGGAGTATTTACAATGAGTTGATCCGATAAGTACTTATTTTTTTCTACTCTTATATTATATAGTTTATTAGGCTCAACGTCAAATTGATAGGCGCCTGCTTTACCAGTAACTACACTGGTTAATGTGTTGTCATTTTCATCTAGTAAGCTTACCTGTACGCTATCTAATAAAGCATTGTCTAGCTTATCAGAAATTAAACCCTTCAACACATAAGCAGATAATAAATCTTCCGTGGAGCTAAAACTATAAATGTCATCATTATTTTTACTGCCCTCCCTGTTAGAAGAGAAATAACCTGACCTGTCGGTTTTGTCAACAATAAGACTAAAGTCATCCGCTTCAGTATTGATAGGAGCACCTAGGTTGCTAATTTTGCCCTTAAAATCATTTGAAATATCTATTCCGAAAATATCCAAACCGCCAAGCCCACCATGTCCATTACTTGCAAAAAATAATTGAGCTTTATCAGTTAAGAAGGGGAACATCTCATTCCCTGAGGTATTAATATTGGGCCCTAAATTCCGGGGTGTTCCCCAAACCTCAGCCTCGAACTCACTAACATACAAATCCGTTCCTCCGAACCCTCCGGGCATGTCTGAAACAAAGTAAAGTTTTTTTCCATCTTCGGAAATAGCAGGGTGACCAATAGAATACTCAGAATTGTTGAGATTTATAGGTGCTGGTTTAGACCATTTCCCATTTTCTAATTCTGAATAAAATAATTGTAAGTGTGTTACTCCTTCCTCACTTTTAAAAACCTTCTTATCAAAATAGCCATTTCTGGTTAATATCATTTTTGTTTCCTTATTATAAATTACTAAAGGTCCCTCATGATATTTTGTATTAATGTGCTTAAAAAAGCGGTCGACTGAGTTTGTTTCCCCATTGAAAATAAAGAGGTCAAGATAGTCTGATTCATCCCATTGATAATCAGCTTTGATAAGCTTGTCCTTTTTCCTGGCCGACACAAACAACAGATCTTTGCCGTAGAAGGCTGGTGCAAAATCAGTTCCTGCTTGATTTAACCCCAGCTTATCGACAGTAGTGCTTGCCACCTTTCTATAAAATTTTTCTTGATTTTGAATGGCATTAATCTGCTCTTCTGCTAATTCAGCATCCTTGGCTTTCACTTTATACCGTTGAAACCATGTCTTTGCCTCGGAATATTTTTTTATTGCACTCAACGCTTGGGCATAGTGCAACAAGTAAATGGCTGAGTCCGACTCCAAGGTTTCGCCAATCTTATCAAACCATTCTACTGTTTGAGCTGGATCGTTCAATTTCCTGTAAGTTTCAGCAATTTTTAAGGTAGCCTTCGTTTGAGCTTCCACTTCCGAAGCATTATCAAATGCGTCTTTATAAGCATCTAATGCTTTAACATAAGCGAAATCACTGTAATACCTGTCTCCCTTAGCCATTGGAGACTCTATTAAAGTTGCTAAACTTTGACCACTTGAGTGAGATACAAAAGCAAAGCTTAAAATAAGGCTGAAAAGATATATTCTTGACATCATAACGGATTAAAAATAACGTGGAGTAACCACTTTGTTTTTTGAAAAGCTAAACCTATAATTCAACATAATTTCATGAGAACCACCATTTACTCTACTCAATGCAGTTGTAGTAATAAAATCGTACGCATAACCAATTTGGAAATTAGTAGTGGCTTGAAGTTGAATAATTGCATCAATAGAATCAAAAGACCTCCAAGAAAGTCCTAGCCAGATGACCTCTTGCAATAAGAAAGAGGCATTTATATCCATTTCTACAGGTGCTCCGTCAACATATTTCAATAAAACATGAGGTTTCAGCTTTATGAAATCGTTTAAATCAAATACATAGCCTGCCGTCGCAAAATAATGCCTTAGTAATTTACTATCAGAATCTTGGTTAGATTTATCAAAAGTAGTTTCCAACAACTGTGGAGTGGAAATACCTGCAAAAAAACGATCGGTAGAATAATAAAACCCAAGACCGACATTGGGTTGAAATTCGCTGACATCGGCCGCAAAAGTACCATCTGTGTCGGAAACCTGGCTAAAATTGGCATTGAAATAAGTAAAGCCCGCAGATAGTCCCATGGATAGGGTGCCTTTATCATCAAAGTCAATTTTATAGGCATAACTCCCATAAGCTCCTGTTTGAGAGGTGACACCTATTTGATCATTCAATAGCAATAAACCTAAAGCAATTTTTTTCCTTTTTATGGGCGCATGCACACTAAAAGTTTGGGTACTAGGAGCACCTTCTATGCCCGTCCACTGTTCTCTAGCCATGGCGGTCATGCTCAATGTTTCATGGCTACCAGCATAGGCTGGGTTTATAGCTAATCCATTGAACATGTACTGTGTAAACATCACTTGTTGTTGGGCTGTTGCCTGTATTACTGTAAGCAGCAAAGCGAACAGTAAGCAGAATTTATAGGTATACCTCATTATATTTTCTTTTTATCGCTTAATTGTAATATGTCCCGTTAATGGCTTACTACCATCCCCTAAATCTATAAGATAGAAGTATGTGCCATCTGGCACATCAGTGCCTGACAACACAAGACTAGATTTCACTTCACCAGTCCATCCATTATTGGTATTATTATAGCCTTTGACACTAAACACCTCATTACCCCATCTATTAAAGACTTTAACATTATTTTCAGGGTAATTTTCTATGCCCTTAATCTGCCAAACATCATTGTTTCCATCACCGTTTGGAGAAAATCCACTTGTCACTTCAAATTCATCCATAACCTCAATGCTGATCAATTCACTTACATTATTGCTCATATCTGAATCCGTTTCAAACCCTACTATTTCTGCTTCGTTCACAATTATTCCAGTATTGTTTATTTCTGCAGTGATCAATAAACTATCAATTTGTCCATTGAGTAAACTTCCTACCGCCCATTCACCATTGCTATCATTATAGCTGCCTGATGTAGCTTCTGCTTTAATAAATACAAGATCAAAAGATAGATTCTCGAAAACTGTTACAGCTGTTGCCATATCAGGACCATTGTTTTTGATAATTAAAGTATAAACCACTTGTTCCCCGCTTAAATAAGGACCTTCGCTTACTGTTTTAATTATTTCTAAATCTGCTGAGCCTGTTTTGTTATCAATAGCATCTAGGTAATCAGGTATGCCATCGCCGTCTGTATCATCATTAGTTGGATCGCCGTCACCATCTATGTCTTCGTCTACCGTTGGTACGCCATCACCATCATCGTCCTCATCTAAATAGTCTGGGATGCCATCACCGTCTGTATCGTCATTGGTTGGATCGCCATCACCATCTATGTCTTCGTCTATTGTTGGTACACCATCACCATCGTCGTCTCCGTCTAGGTAATCAGGTATGCCATCACCATCCGTATCGTCATT
>JBKEFO010000054.1:0-13528 GCA_046709585.1 Marivirga sp. | reverse complement strand
GTAAAAAGTAAACAAGTAATAACCGCATATATAAAATTAAGAATTTTTCTATATGTATTTTGTCTACCAAAAGACTTATAATCAGAATATCAAAGTCTTGAGAATAAGAAATGTTCCAAAATAAAAAAGCCCAATCCTAAGATCAGGCTTTGTGACAGGAGCGGGACTTGAACCTGTCTGCCGACAGGCCATAGCCGGCGGGCCCGCACCTATTCCAATTTCCTTAACATTTCTCGACCTTCACCACTTTTTAAATATTTCTCATGAAGCCTTGCATCTTCCCTTCTAGAAAACTCCTTTGTGTAGATTAGCTCAAATGGTAAGTAAGGCTTAGTAGTCTTTTCATAGCCACTATCGTGCCTTAGTAACCTCTCCTCTAAATTGGAGGTTAGACCCTTGTAAATATAATTACTAGTTAGGCTTCGTATGGCGTAGACAGTATACATGTTTTAAACAAAAAAAGCCTGATCAGACGATCAGGCTTTGTGCCAGGAGCGGGACTTGAACCCGCACGAACTAAGTTCACAAGATTTTAAGTCTTGCGTGTCTACCAATTTCACCATCCCGGCAAAGGCATAAATATTATAAAAAAATAAGTGAGTATTAATACTCACTTATTTTCTGGAGCGGGAGACGAGGTTCGAACTCGCGACCTCAACCTTGGCAAGGTTGCGCTCTACCAGCTGAGCTACTCTCGCTTTTAACCTAACATTGAGAAGTTTTTTGATGACTTCTTTCTGATTGGGATTGCAAATTTAAGAGCACTAACTTAAAATACAATAGCTAATGCTAAAAACTTTCAAAATAAATTAAGCTGCTGCCCTCTCTGCTTTGAGTTGTGCCTTCATCTGCCTTGCTTCCTCCCTATTTTTAGACATCTTAATGTGCTTAGGTACAGGCTTTAAGTCCCATATCAATCCAAGCATTGACATGAATTTCAAACCATAATAAGTCAGGTCGATTTCCCACCAGAAAAATCCTTGTCTCGCTGAACTTTCGTAATAATGATGATTATTGTGCCACCCTTCACCTAAAGTTAGCAAAGCCAGCCATACACTATTCTTTGATTCATCTCCTGTCTCATATCGTTGTCTACCAAATTTATGCATGATACTATTGATGGAAAACGTAGCATGATAAACAAAAATAGTACTTAAAAAGAAGCCAATAAATAAAGTAGAGAACCCCGCAGATGTAAACATAGCCAGTATCGATCCACCATTAAAAATACCCCCTAATGCCATTGCTGTCAACGCTAACAAAACAGGCGGAACTAAATAATACTTATTCAACCAAACCAATTCTGGATATTTACTATAATCTGAAATCACCTTGAAATCTGTTTTCTTAAAGTCAGAACCAATTATCCAACCAACATGGGAATACCAAAAACCAAAATGCAGCATAGAATGCGGATCTTTTAAGGTATCACTGTTTCTATGGTGATGCCTGTGATGCGAAGCCCACCATAACGCTCCTTTTTGCGCAGAAGTTTGACTAAAAAACGCAATACAAAACTGAAACCATCTCGAAGTATTGTAGCTTCGATGAGCAAAGTATCTATGGTAGCCACCTGTGACCCAAAACATTCTCGATACGTAGAGAATTGCACACACGATCCAATCAAACATAGTAGCACCTGTCAATAGAGCCGCTAAAGGCAAAAGATGGACCACAGCAAAGCTTAATTCTTTCTTCCAAGCTCCCTTTTTTCTTAACTTTAAATTTTCTCTGGGCTTTGACATATATTCTTACTTATTTTTACAAAGATAATCTCTTCTTAAATGAACTCTTATCATTTTCTAGATTTTTAAAACGCTTTGTAAAATTATATAGTTCAAATAAATTATCAAATAATTTGATGCCTAAGGTTGCATTGAAATAAATAATCGCTGCTAACAGTCCCTTCAGAAAAGATTAGCAATAGCAATACGGTGCCTATTGATCCCTGTTTCCAACTTTTAAACGATAGCTAACACCCGCAGTAACGAAATAACTTTCCACATTAAAATTATTTCCCCAGCCAGCATTGATATCTAGTAAAAGATTAGGATTCACCAGATACCCTAAGCCCACATCATAAAAATGCTGCAAACCATATATGCTAAAGTCCCCATAAGCCTCAAGAAGTAAAGAAAATTGGGAAGGTAAGCCTGCTGAAAAGCTAAACACGTAAAACCCATTTGGGTCATTTTCAATTTCCCCCCATTGTGCACCTAAATTAGTGGTGAAACTAATTTTATCACTAAAATTAGTGTTATACATGACTTTAATTTGTGGAGAGGCGTAATCATTGTTGAAGTCATTACGTAAAAGAGGCACGTTCAAACCAATTTGAACAGCCAAATTATCTATTACTTTCAACCGCGCTCTAAGCATAGTAGTATTAAACCCGCTGATTGCTAAGCCCTCTGAATTAGCGACAGAAAAGTCGTACTTTCCATTTGCCTGATTAATTACAGCACTAATTTCGAAAAGTTCTGTCAGACCATACCTAATCACTATATTTTCTGAAAATTCTGAATAGCTCAGCCCCGATTCATCGGAGTAACCAGCAAATTGGATACCTGCTTGAAATTGCAAAATACCCCTGCCTACTGTGCCTGCCCCATTTGCATTCCCTGGCCTACCACTAGCAATTGTAGCACTATACTGTGCGTAGCCAAAAGAAGAAGACAACATAATTAGCGCTGTTAGAAAAGAATAGAATGATGCTTTTTTCATAAGATTTTAAAGTATACTAACCTGGCTTTTGCAGAGGATATTCAGAACCAATATAACTACTTTCAGAAACTTTATGGATAATTTTATCTAAGTCTATCGACGCTTTTTTCAAACGATCTAGAATTTGTCTTCCCTCTGGATTTACATACTCATAATCCAACAAATACACCAAACCCATTATAGAGGCCAATGGAGCTCTAACCTCATGTGCAGCTATAAACGCAATATCATTCAGTCTTTTTTCAGACTTCTCAATGCGGTTTGACAATTCAACCTGAGCGGTTATATCTACAATGACCATTACAAAACCCATGGCATTCATATCAGAGGAGAATACTGGACGAAGCTCGATGTCATATGTTTTTTTATACCCATTCGCATTTTCGAATTTTCTAGTGAAATTCTGCCGTACACCTTTGTTAGCTTTATCCAAAAATGCTCTTAAGGTAATGCTAAATTCTTCGGGAAGATATTTATAAATACTATTATCAAGACTCAAACTCTTATTAACGTACCATTCCGCAAAGCTGAAAGCAGCTTTATTATACTCTATAATTAGCCCATCGGTATTTATTAATATCTTTGCTTCTTCAGGGTCATGCAATACTGCCTTCAACCAGTCTTCAGACGAGGTGTTAGCAGAGATTAATTCAGATTGACTCCTTCCCACGGCAGCGACGAATGAGTAACCTATTTTTTCTCCCTCTTTGTTATTGACAGGAACAATATGGATGTTAAACCAAGATGATTGCGCATTTGCAACTGGTAAATTTAGGTTGCCATCCCAATTCATCCCTCTTTTAATGGTGTAAGAGATATCATCAACTGTGTAAACAGGCAGGTTCTTAAATATATCAAGAAAGACATGCTTGCCAATTAGCGCTTGACGAGAGAAGCCTGTCGTTTTTTCAAATGTCTCATTGCAAGAAATAATTTTTAAATCATCACTGAAAGATAACATCATGACATTTCTTTCAAAATGATCGAGAGGGTCTTGTTTGTGTTTAAAATTTATATCTTTTTTCATGCCAAGAATCGAACATATAAAAACTTATAATGTTCATAAAGTCAATAAGCATTCCAGAATAAATGTAGGTACATCTATTTTAGTTTTCCTTTTAATTCATTTAGTTTTAATAAAGCTTCGACAGGAGACAGCGTATTAATATCAGTTTTTTCGAGTAGCTCCTTTATTTCTTTCATTGCTGGATCTGCATCAAAAAGGCTTAACTGATAATTATTCTTAGGTACTTCTGCTACTTTTTTATGATGATGCTGCTTTATCTTATCCTTCTCTAAATGGTGCATTATCTCATTAGCACGCAATACTACAGGAGTAGGCATCCCTGCTAAATGGGCAACATGAATACCAAAACTATGCTCACTTCCCCCTTTTTTCAATTTTCGTAGAAAAATAATCTCTCCATCAATCTCTTTAACCGATACGTTATAATTATGAATTCTCGGGAAATCTTCTGCTAACTGATTCAATTCATGGTAGTGGGTGGCAAACAATGTTTTTGCCTTGAACTTTGGATGGTTATGCAAAAATTCAACTATACTCCATGCTATTGATACCCCGTCGTATGTACTTGTACCACGACCAATTTCATCCATTAAAATCAAACTACGGTCCGATAAGTTATTAAGGATGCTTGCTGTCTCAGTCATCTCTACCATAAAGGTGGATTCCCCTTTACTAAGATTGTCTGAAGCACCTACCCTTGTAAATATCTTGTCTACTAATCCCATTGTAACAGATTTAGCAGGCACAAAACTACCAATTTGTGCCATAAGCACTATCAGTGCTGTTTGCCTTAGCAATGCTGACTTACCAGCCATATTGGGGCCTGTAATAATAACTATTTGCTGACTTTCATTGTCTAGAAAGACATCATTGGGAATATATTCTTCATCGAGTGCCAACTGCTTTTCAATCACAGGGTGTCTCCCTAATTTAATATCGAGCACAGTACCCTTCACAATAGTAGGTTTAACATATGTATTTAAAATAGCCACTTCTGCAAATGACAAGAGGCAATCTACCATACTTATTAAGCGTGCATTTTGCTGAATGGGATTAACATAATCATTTGCCAAGCGAACAAGCTGCTGGAATATGCGCTGCTCTATCGCTACCATTTTATCCTCCGCCCCTAAGATCTTCTCTTCATAGACCTTGAGTTCCTCGGTAATGTACCGCTCTGCATTTACTAAGGTCTGTTTCCGAATCCACTCTTGGGGCACCTTATCTTTATGTGCATTGGACACTTCAAGGTAATAGCCAAATACTCTATTGTACGCTATTTTTAGAGAGGAGATACCGGTTCTTTCTTTTTCTTTCTTCTGTAACTGTAGCAAAAAATCTTTCCCTGAAAAGGCGATTTTACGCAACTCATCCAAATCAGCATCTATACCTTCTTTGATTAAATTCCCTTGGTTAGTTAAAAGTGGTGGCTCTTCACTTAATTGTAGATCAATTTGCTCAAAAAGGTATTCACATAAGTTAATTTGGTCTGCAATCTTGATCAGTGGCTGTATACCTGATTCTGCCAAAAGTGCCTTTATTGGTATCATCAGACCCAATGATTTCTTAAGCTGCAAAAGCTCTCTAGGATTTACCCTTCCAACAGCTACTTTAGAAATCAAGCGTTCAATATCACCCATTGGATCTAACTTCTGATTCAAGGAATCTTTTAAGACTTCCTCCTTCACCAAGGCCTCCACAACAGCATGCCGTTCTTGAATAATATTACGGTCTTTTAATGGCAGTACCATCCAACGCTTAAGCATTCTGCTTCCCATTGGCGTTTGCGTTTTATCCAATATATTGATTAAGGGAACGCCGCCCTCTTGCTGTGAATAGATGAGCTCAAGATTGCGAACGGTAAATTTATCCATCCACACATATTGCTCTTCCTCTATCCTTGAAATCGTGGCAATATGATCTATTTCTTTATGTTCTGTGGCTTCTAAGTAGTATAATATGGCCCCACCCGCAACTATACCTGCTGGCATATTTTCAATGCCAAAACCTTTTAGACTATTGGTACTAAACTGTTTGGTTAGTTTTTCATAGGTGAAATCAAAAGCATAAATCCAATCTTCTAAAACGTGGGTATTATAAACATCATTAAATCGTTTTTCATAAGCTACTCTTGACCCCTTAGAGAATATGATTTCTGAAGGATGTAAACTTTGGACTAGCTTATCTACGTAATTTAAATTACCCTCCGCAACTAAAAACTCTCCAGTGCTAATATCTAGAAATGCGACCCCTGCTTTGTCCTTGTCAAAGTGAATAGAAGCCAAGTAATTATTCCTCCCTTGTTCTAGTACGCTGTCGTCAAAGCTAACCCCTGGCGTAACTAACTCGGTCACCCCACGTTTCACAATTCCCTTCACGGACTTAGGGTCCTCAAGCTGATCGCAAATAGCCACTCTGTAGCCAGCTCTTACCAACTTGGGTAAATAATTATCCATGGCGTGATGAGGGAAACCCGCTAACTCAATATGTGATGCCGAGCCGTTGGCTCTCTTGGTAAGCACAATATTGAGCACTTTACTGGCTTTCACCGCATCTTCACCAAATGTTTCGTAAAAATCTCCTACACGAAAGAGTAATAAGGCTCCAGGATATTTTGCCTTAATCTGATTATACTGTTTCATCAGTGGAGTCTCTTTTACATCCTTCGAATTTGTCATGCTATTGCGAAATGTATTAGTTTTGTAAGCTGATTATTTGAGAAAATGTGCTCACCTAATCTTTTGAACTTCAAAGATGGAAAAATATGAGGAAATTAGCCAATGAAGAATTGAACAGGCTTGAACTTGAAGATTTTAAGCGACTTAGAAAAAACCCTATTGTGGTTGTATTAGACAATGTGAGAAGTATGAATAACATTGGTTCTTGCTTCCGCACCAGCGATGCTTTTTTAGTAGAAAAAGTGATCCTATGCGGTATTACTGCACAACCTCCTCACAGAGAAATTAATAAAACTGCTTTAGGCGCGACGGATTCTGTGGAATGGCAACATTTTGAAAATACCTTAGAAGCACTAATAGCACTCAAGAATGATGGCTATACTATTATGAGCGTAGAGCAGGCCGAAAATAGCCTAAGCTTAAATTCATTTATACCAAGGGAAAATGAGAAATACGCTTTTATTTTCGGCAATGAAGTTTATGGCGTATCGCAAGAAGTAGTAGATGCTAGCGACAACTGCATTGAAATTCCACAATTCGGCACCAAACACTCGCTAAATATTTCTGTAAGTATTGGTGTGGTATTATGGCATACTGTGCAGAAGGGTAAGATGATTAAAGAAGCTTAGAATTTTAAGCCTAGCGTTAGGTAGACGTTCCTGCCCTGAGAGGGCAAAATACCTGGCCCTGGATAGCCTGTTGCCCTCCGGGTAAAATAGATATTATCTGTAAGGTTGTTTATCCCTGCTTCCAGCTGGGCAAATTTATATTTGTATTTAAAACTGAGGTCCATTACTGAGTAAGATGGAATAAGACCATCAATACCACTAGGTGTTGCTATTGTATTAGTCGCTTCTGAAAATTGATCACTCAAATGAGTAAATTGATAGGTGGAAGAAAATGCTTTGAATTCAAAATTTAGTCCTGCTTTCAAATTTAGTCCAGGAACAAGCTCTACCTTCTTACCGTTCACCTTTGAAAACTCATTTTCAGTATCGATATATTTGGCACTAATTACGGCAATATTTGCAAAAACAGAGTAATTGAAATTTCGCTGGTTTAAGTTTAAAACTTCATCAATATCAAGTTCAGTATAACTTTCAAAACCAGCTACGTAAGCGTCCGAGATATTCGTTCTAAATCTGTAGTTATTAGAATCAATTAAAGGGTTAGGATCATTTCTTTCGATGGCTCCAATTCGATCGTTATACAAAAGATAAAAAGCACTCCAGTCGAATATTAAGAAGTTTTTTAATGACCCCCTAAAACCGATGTCAAAATTATAGCCTGTTTCATCTGTGATATTAGGATCTATCAATAGGTTATTATTGCTAACTCTTAAATCATTAAAATTGATGGCCCTATAATTCTGGGATATATTGCTGTAGATTTCTAGCTCATTTTCAAATTTATAACTCAGCCCAACACCTAATAAAAAAAAGTCCCTAACGGAAGATTTGTCTTCATAATTAGTTGTATCAGCAATGACATTATTTGCAACATCGTACCTGATATCTCTATAATAACCCTCCGCTCCAGTGACAATATATTCCCATCTAATACCTGGCGTTATGCTAAAATGCTTTGATAAGTTAAATACATTTTCAGCGAACATTGCTATATTTTCACTCGGATATTCGTAAGACAAGTCTTCCAGGTTATTAGGATTGAGAAAGTAGAAATCAGATGCCTTTCCTGCTGGCCCAAAACCTTGCTCTTGGGTTGTAAAACCTTTAAAGTATCGTACTCCATATGCTAAAGCATGGAGCTGATCAAATACCTTATATTTTTGAATAGCTCTCAATTCTGTTCCGAAATTTCGGTATTCATCCGATAATAAATTTCGATTTGTTTCGGGATCATCGAATCGATCTACTCTTTCTATATTACCAAGAGCCTTCCTCGAACCAAATAAACCAAAAGTTTTTAAGTTAAATGCTGTATAGCTATTCACCTTATAGTCAATTACCAATGCCGGAATATTCCAATCTATAGCAAACCAATTCCTATCACGTACAGATTGTCTAGGATCCTCGGTGAGCATTCGTTCCGTTAGACCACCAGGTTGTTGAGCCAAATAATCCATGTGCGTAAACTCTATTGCAATATCCAATTTTTCATTTACGTGAAAAGTGGCATTTGCAAAGCCTGAATTTGCTACAAAAGACTCATTATCTCGCCACCCATTGCCTTGCTTCCGTTGATAGTAAGCGAAGTAGTCTAGGCGTTCAGTTGTACCTCCAACGCTATTATAAGAACTAAAAAGACCAAATGAACCTACCGTATTCCTAGTATTAAATTCAAATGGCTTCGTTTTTGGTCCTTCTTTAAATACAAAATTTACCATCCCTCCAAATTGCGTACCATATTGCAGCGATGCTGCTCCACGAACTACTTCAATTTTTGACAAGGCCTCCATGGGTGGGGTATAATAACTTTCAGGGTAACCTAGTGGGTCAGCGGAGATATCATAACCATTTTGACGGGTATTGAAGTTGGAGGTTCGATTGGGGTCAAGTCCTCTGCCACCAATACCCAGCTGTAGTCCTGCCGCGTCGCTTTCCCATATATTTAGTCCTGGCACTTTAGCAAAGACCTGTCTGGCGTTATTGGTTGCTAAGTTTCCATTAATCTTTTCTAACCTGATAAGCTCATTCTTTTTACCTTCATAAACAGAGGTACCTTCAACAGCATTAAGCCTGTCGATATCTGACCCATTTTCTTTTCTGCCCTTTGTTGTTACTTCATCCAAAAGTTTCTCCAGTAAAGGCATGGAGAAACTGAGTAATTCTACTACCTCCTCAACAGATACATTCTTTGTAACACTTTGCCTTTCAAAGAAAAACACCCCTATTTCATAGTCGCCAGCTTTTAAAGGCAGTTTATAATAGCCTTTTTCATTGCTTACTGTTTTTATATCTGTGCTAAGTACAAATACTTGCGCTCCCTCAATTGGCTGCTGACTGTCTTGTGCAAGCACATACCCTTCTATTCCTTGGGCAAGAGTCTGTTGGCAGATGGAGAATGCAATAAGAATCAATATAAATACTTTGAATTTAGTCATTATAGGGTAAAATCCAGGTTTTGTTATGAAAGCCTCTTTTTTGGGAGCACAAATTTATGGAATCATTCACGAATTTTTTACTCCCGCTACCATTTAATGTTACGAAGCTATTTGCATAAACGGCAATTTCGCCAAATGCTGGTTTAAACTGGTCTCGAAGATGATGTGAAAATTGTAATATCATGTCTGGTTGTGAGCTCATCATTTTTACTTGCACAGGAGTCAAGTACTCAGATGCATCAACCTTCATACTTTTACCATGTGCTTTCTCTACAAGGGTAAAACTTGTATACCCTGCTTTTTCCATGAGCATTACTCTCCACGAAAAGCGATAGCCTTGCTCATGCCAGAATAGTTTACCTGGATATAATAAGTACCTAAAAGGAATTAAGAGCTGAATTACAATATAAATCACCAAAAAATAAGATACAGCCTTTGGTGTTTTTTTTACCATCCTATCTACTTCAGTTGAAGTAGATGGAAAGCCAAAAAACGCCCATAATTTCTTATGGAAATCTTCTGAAAAGAAGATTAGGGTAGCACCGATCATAATATAGGGAAACATGCCAATAGGGAATAAAATGGCTGTCATAATATGAAAAGCTATTACAGCTGTATAAGCAAGCCATCGGCTTTTATTCCATAAGAGAAAAAAGGCTATGGTTAAATCATAAAAAGCACCAAACCATGAAAATATATATGCTGTCCATTTGTAGCTCATCAATTTTCCAATTATAGGAATATGAGATTTTGCCGGTAGCCACATTTTTAATGGCAAGGCATTCAAAAGCCAATCAGCATTTAATTTTGCTATACCTGCATAGAAGTAGGTGATCCCCAACTGGAGTTTTAAAATATCTATTGACCAAGCAGGAATTTTTGTTCTGCTTTTTACAAAGCCTAGCTTGGCATCTACTGAATAATATGCATTGGCGGGTAAAAAAATCATTAAGAAAGCCACCAGACTAACGAAGTAGTAATGGTTTAAATAATTGCTCTTGTCAATAAGTTCAACGTAGGTAAATAGTAAAAATAAGAGGATTGAACTATAGCGATAAAAGAGGCCAATGGCCATAAAGAAGGCTGATATAGCCATCAATGCAAAGGCAACATACATGCCGACTTGACCAAAGGGTTTCACCCAGTCGAACCCATAATAAGTGAAAAAATATTGCGGCGTAATATATTGGGTCACTATCCACCCTTTACTCCAAAAGCGTACAATAGAGCACAGCATTAAAAGACCAAAAGCTACCCTAAAAGTAGCTAATGGTGCAATATGCTTTTGTCTATTAAAATATGCCGCTAGTTTCATCAGAAATTAATCGCCATCATTATCCTGAAATGCTATCGTAACACCCATCTCTGACGTCATGTCCACCTTAATTAGCGGTATAACGGCCTGAAGTGCATTATAGGCTTCGACTAAATCTCCATCCGCATTATATACTTGCGCTGCAGACTTAAAGTCTCCTTCGACAGCTTCAATTTGATCAAATCCGAATTGAATAGCATCGATAATTGTAATTGAAAGTGCTTGACCATTAACCTCCGCATTCAGCGCGTTTAAGTAATCGTCAAATCCTTCCCCGTCGGTGCTACCTCCGAAATGTTGCCCCTTGAAAATCATCAACGCAGCCTGCGTTGATGCCATAGCTAATTCTTTTGAATACCCACCATAGTAAGATTCAACCTTATCAGGGTTAGTGCGCTCAAATGACTTAACGCCTGAAGGAATACCTACTTTGCCGTTTTTCAGTCTTAAATCGAACTGCTTATTAAATTCGTTAACTAAAATACCTGTACTACTTCCTATATCAGTACCCAGTGCCGTAACAAAAGTTTCTCTATAGGCAGGCCAAGCCTCCTGCACTGTGTTAGCAATCCGCTTTAATTCAGCAGTGACCTGTATTAGGTAGTCAATTCGCAATTTCCCTTCTGCCTCATCAGTATAAAAATTGAGCCTGTCAACACTTGTTACTCCCACACCATTAACTAAATAGTCAAGTGCTGGGAATCCTTTGACATCAATATTTGAAGCACCAGTAAATACATAATCAGCATTCTCTATTTTTGAAGAAATTGCTATTGTATCAGAAGGGAAGATGTTCACCTCTTCTCTAAAAAACAGCGCAGCTGAAGGACCTACTTCAAGATAAGCTACATATTGGTAACTCAGCCATGCAGTCTTTAGTGCTTCTTGAACTATCTTTAAATTCGACTCAGATTGTGCTGTCTCAAAAGCTAGTACTGCCGTATTTAAATCATTCACTTTGTTGTTAAAATCCGTGAATGACGGTATGATAATATTATCTGCAAGGTTTTCTAGGAAAGCCGTTCGATCATACTCAACACCTTCACCGATTTTACTATCATCGCATGCTGTTAGCATGAAGCTAGATATTATAAAGAAATATAAAAATGATATCCTATTCATATTTAACATGTTTTAAAGCTGTTCTGATACAGATGATAAGCCTAAGGTAGAGGCTAAAATAGTTCTTGCTGCTATTAAGTCTGCTCTTGATACCTCATAAAAATTTTCGCCCAACAACGTCCTTGCCTCCAGCACTTCTTGTGTACTAATCACTTTTTTCGGATTGTACTGCAAGTTGTTGCTGAAAACCCATGCTTCAGAAAGCGCGTGGTTTCTCAATGCATCATCGGTATAATTATTAAGCGCTGAGTTGATATAGTGTATAGCTGTTGCTCCTGCCATTAATTCTAACTCCGTATAAATGATATCTACCATTTCATTTTTAGTGTCCATGTCCTTCGCTGAAATTGCCGCTCTGCCAGTAATAAATGCACTCATCAATTTGCTACCAGAACTTAGGTTCTCTTCTCGACCCTGAATATACTTACCCCAAAAGAGTAATTCTTGATCTTGATTTGGGAAATTAGTAGGCAAAGAGATATATCCAAAAGCCTCATCCCAATGGTGTTCCATGTTAGTACCCAATCCAGCGGTTACTTCAATATTATCAACTGCTTCTCCTATTTTCTCCTCTGTTAAATAAACCCCCATAATCTGATAGTAAAAGCATGCACCCATTAGACCTTTCTCTACTAGTTGAATATACTCATAACCCTTCTCATCAAACAAATAAGTTTTACTACCATCGTTAGAACTTACCACTCCTGCCCTGCCATTTGCCCCAATAGCTCCTGCTGACTGGCTATCTTGCGCTAGCTTTACAATAAAAGACTCTATTAATGGTTGGTCTAACTCAAAAGTTTTACTTTTTAGATCTTTTGATGCTGTATTTAGTGCCTCGCTATTAAATGGAGACCCACTATTCTCATACATAGCCTGAAGCTTACTTGCATCAAGTACTGCACCAGCATTGGCTGTCTTGGCATAATTAACGAGCTCTGTCAACATGGCAATTCTTGTAGATTGCCCTGAATAGTCTACATTCTCAAAATTATAAGCGTTTGGAATATCATACCCGCTTTCTTCTGAATCGTTGCAGGATGTGAAAATTAATGCAGTTACTATCGTTACTAGCATTACGGAAAAGTTGCTTCTCATATGGACCTTAATTTTATTTAGATTGATTTTAGATAAGCCAAAATTAACTCTATTTAGATCAATTACAAATAGCGGGCTAATTTTATTTAGATTAATTCTTATTAAGGTAATTTTGCACATAAAAAAAGAGCATTAAAAATGCTCTTTTTCAGTCTAAATCCAGAAAAATCTGTCAAGGAAAACTAGCGAAAAAAGTATTCTCAGGAGAAATAGCAATTTTCGATGCTACTAATTCTGTGCTACTAACCTTCCTCAACTCATTGCAATAGCTTAGCGAGATGATACAAAAAGACATCACCAATAAGCTAATTACCATTCTTTTATATTGTAAACTCATAGGCTTTTTATCATTACTATAAGTAAAGATATAGGTAGGACACAACAAATCCAATTTTTTTGGTATTTATTCAATACCCACTATAATTATTCGTATTTTAATTGCACTATTTTGCCAATGAATTGTTAGTATAAGGCGATTAGAATTAATAATTTTACAATTC
>JBKEFO010000053.1:0-13573 GCA_046709585.1 Marivirga sp. | reverse complement strand
TATTACATCTATATTTGTAAATCAAATAAATATGTTTTTATTGCAACTTGATCTAGTCAAAAAAATTGGAGTTCTTTTGACTATCATTATGTTCAAAGTGTTCAAAGTCAGTTTATTATAGCTGTTTTATATATAGTAATAGGATAAACTTAAATAGCCCGCATGAAAACATTGAAATCTATCAGCCTGATTATACTGGCACTTGTAATTTGGTCCGCTTTTATAGGCGCAGGACTAATAGAAGGGTTTTTATTGAGATCTATTACATCTGAAAATTCTACGGAAGCATTTATTGAAGCAACCAAAGAGAAAATAGCAGAGGAATTTGTGGGAAATTTTGCCATAACACTTATAGAAGATGGAGAAGTGGCTGATGCGTACTTTTATTCAATTGATGAGGAAATCATTGATGGAAATACTGTTTTTCGAGTAGCTTCAATCAGTAAATGGCTTACCGCTTTTGGCATCATGAAACTGGTGTAGGAGGGGCAGTTAGAGCTGGACAAAGCTGTTGATGACTATCTAACTAGATGGCATCTGCCTGATGGTAAATTTGACAATAAGAAGGTGAATATTCGAAGACTCCTTTCCCATTCAGCCGGTCTGGATGATGATTTGGGTTATGGTGGCTTTGCGTTAGATGAGGAAGCTCGAACCCTAGAAGAATCGCTCAATAGTGCTACGGATGGCTACTATGATGGAGCAGCTGCAAGAGTTGGTATTGAGCCAGGAACCCAATATATGTATTCAGGGGCAGGGTATACGATTCTACAATTACTCATTGAAGAAGTGACGGGTAAATCCTTCCAAGCATATATGGCAGAGGAAGTTTTAGCTCCTTTGAGAATGCAAAACTCGACTTTTATTTTGTCGGAGAAACCAAATCTTTCATTGGCGGCTATTTATAAAGAGGATGGGACTAAGCGAGAAAGAAGAAAGTTTACGGCCCTAGCAGCGGCCGCTCTGCATACAAGTACCGCAGATCTATCTAAATTTTTAATAGCCAATGTTTCAGAGAATAAAGTGTTATCGCAAGAAACTATCATGCAAATGAGTCAAGCACAAACATTCAGGAATGACGTCGGCATCTACGGATTAGGCCCAGACCTGTACAGCCAAAATGATATGCATTCTACCATCATTGGCCATGACGGAAGCGGAAATAATGCGCTTAATACTGCAGCTAGAATTGACCTCCAGTCGAAAAATGGAATCATAGTGCTAGAAACCGGGAGTCATGATTTAGCTTCTGCTATAGCGGATGAATGGATTTTTGGGAAGGCGGGCATTGCCGATAGGGTAGTGATAGAAAGGAATATTCTGTATTTGACGGCTTTGCTGGCAATAGGCTACCTACTGATCGCAATAGTTGCGACTGTACTCATTCGAAAAACTGTTCGAAGAAGAAATGCTACCATTTAAAATACTTAATAGTCTTTCTGATACAGAAGGTGCATAGGCAGCAGTGGCCCTATTGTTTGTGCATGTGTCAAGTACTGTGAAGGGTCATCTGAAACTGAATATACAGTAGTCGTCCATGGCTACTAAGAATGTATTGACCTTTTACCAATTGACAGATAAGCCCTTAAATCCTTAGGAGCAACAGTCAGATACTTCAAGATTTTTGGGCAGTAGGAAGAACTTAATGATGCCTATGATGCCTTCTGGCAATCTGCAGAAAATAAAACAATTGATAATACTTTCCATTTTTACATTCGTTCTTTGAGCCTGCTCAGGCAATTTATATGGGTAGTAATAAGTCACTTATCTTAATTTTATATAAAAAATAAAAGCCCATGAATACTTAATTTCTTGGACCTAAGGGTCTATAATGAGTGGGATTTAAACCGGTAACCAATAAAGCAATAAACAATTACTAAGCTTGAACCGTCGCCGACGAAAATACGCCCATAAAATGATGAAATTTTATGTTGAAGTTCTTTAGATGAAATCGAGAAAATTTGATCATTGAAGATAAGCCGGGTACATATCTATTATATGCCAATGGTGAATGTGCCCTAGTGGTGATTGGTATTTTATTTGCACTACAAGTAAATTACTGGAACGAAGACAAGAATAGGGATGCACTAGAAATCTCGATATTGGCGGAGTTGAAAGAAAACCTGCTAAGAGATATTCAGGATTTTCAAATAAATATTAACTATTACGAGAAATCTGTTCGATCTGGAAGGATAATAATTGAAGCGTTAATGAAAAGGCTTCCTTAGTACGACTCCTTAAGTATTCATCTGGCGACAATACCGCTAAACCCTATGTTTTTGCCCACTAAGGCCGCGTACGAAAATTTGAAAGCACAAGGAATTCGGTTGATTACGAATGACTCACTGCGAAATCAACTAGAAGATCTATACGAATCAAAGTATATTTATGTAGAGAAATATACAGATTTAAGAATCCAATATGATTATGAAGAATTTGAAAGGATGTACCAAAGGCTCATGACAGATTTTGCTCTATTGAAAGTGGCAAAGCATTTGGACTATAATGCCCTCTATGAGAATCAGCAGTTCAAAAATTTAGTCGCACATAAGATTATCAGACACGCATTAGAATCGATTCCTTTATATGAATCAAGAGTGGTTCTTGTACGAAAAATCGTAACTATGATTAACAGGGAGCTTATTATCAGGCAATAAAAAATGTAAGGTGTTAGTGCAAAAACACAAAGTTTTCATGATGGCTATGTGGCCTTCTGCTATTTATTTTGGTAGTTGCGTATAATAATAGTAATTATACCGAAAAAAAAATGCTTACTTACTGGAAAAAGAAAACACAAGAAGAAATAAAGTCAATTGTTTTCGACGCCTTGGAAAGCAATGTTAACTACCACACGCAGAGTATATTAGGCATACCTGCGTCTTATCTAGATGATAAAGTTTTTAACCAAGATGCTTCTTTTGTAAAAGAGGCTCCCTTTATATCAAGTCTAATCCAAAACCCCAATCATATTGGATGCCATACCTTAGGAAAGTCAGAATCATTTTTTGAGGGTACACAGCAAATTGAAAAGGAGCTTATTGAGATCTGTGCCGTAGACATATTGCAAGGAGAAGGAGGCGAACAAGATGGTTATATCGCTTCTGGAGGCACAGAGGCAAATATCCAGGCCCTATGGATTTATCGCAATTATTTCATGAGCCAAAATGCTGCCGAAAGGGAAGAGATCTGCATTTTGTGTAGTGCCGACAGTCATTATTCAATGGATAA
Source organism: Marivirga sp. (assembly GCA_046709585.1). GTDB lineage: Bacteria > Bacteroidota > Bacteroidia > Cytophagales > Cyclobacteriaceae > Marivirga. The sequence continues at coordinate 10,345 of JBKEFO010000053.1, read as the reverse complement.
AGCGGCTAACTTATTAGCCATTGATATTTGCAAAGTGCCTGTTGATGAAGAAACGCGTGAGGTGCGGGAGGCCGCCGTTAATCAGACAATAGTAGCAGCACAAAGTGATGGTAAAAAGCATTTTATCGTCATCTGTAATATGATGACAACCATGTTCGGTTCTGTTGATCATATAGATAACTTCACTGCTGCCCTCACTAAATCATCTTGTCATTTCAAACTCCATGTAGATGGGGCCTATGGAGGATTTTATTACCCCTTTACGGAGGAGGAAAGTAAGCTCAACTTTAAAAATAAGCATATTACCTCCTTCACACTTGATGCCCACAAAATGGCCCAGGCACCTTACGGCACGGGTGTGTTTTTGATCCGTAAGGGATATATTCAATATGTAAACACACAAGAGGCAAGTTATGTAGAAGGACAAGACTTTACCCTTATTGGTAGCAGGTCGGGAGCAAATGCCATTGCGGTATGGATGATACTTGTAAAAAACGGACCTTTTGGATGGCAGGAAAAGGTATTCATCTTACAGAAAAGAGCAGCGTGGTTTTGTAAGCAATTGAGTGAGTTGAATATTGCCTATTACAGGCACCAAAGGTCCAACATCATTACCATCAAAAGTGAATATGTAGACAAGGAGGTCGCCACAAAATTTGGGCTTGTTCCCGATAATCATACGGACCCCAAATGGTTTAAAATAGTTATTATGGAGCATGTGACCATTGAAAAACTCATGCTACTTATTGAAGACCTAAAGATTAACGCACGGGATGAAAGCTAAATAGCAAGCCTATTTTTACTTAGCAATAACTACTATTATGAAAAAAAATCTAAAGAATTTAACTGAACAATTAAAAGGCGTTCAAACTTACTTTTCTCCAAAAATAGTTGCGGAAGTTAATGACCAATATGTGAAAGTCGCCAAAATTAAAGGGGAAGAAATTCCGTGGCATAAGCACGAAAAAGAGGATGAGCTATTTTACATCATCGAAGGGATGCTGTTGATGGAAATCGAGAACGAACCGAAAAGGACCATGAAAACTGGTGATATGTTTGTTGTTCCAAAAGGAATAAACCATAGAGTTTCTTCGGTAGACGAGTGCGCTATTATGTTAATAGAGACTAAAACAACAAAACATACTGGAGATGTGACGTCGGCTATAACCAAATCGATCCAAGAACAAATGTAGTAGATCTGGTGACGCTGATACACCATTAATTACAATCACGCGATTAAGTGAAATAGTATCAAAAGACATTCCTATGACAAAAGCCTCGCTTTTAACAGTACTCTTGTTTTTAAGTGCTTCAATTTGTTGGAGTCAGAGCAAAGCATATCAAGAAAATAAAGCCCAAAAGATTGAAGAAGGCTCTGTCTTCACCAAGATAATTGATAGAGAAGTAGAAGCGACCATAGTCTATGAGGATGACGATATTATTGCCTTTGTACCGCTGCATCTTCAAGCGCCGGTGCATTTATTAATTGTTCCTAAAAAAGAAATTTATACGATAAATGACGTTTCCGAGGAAGACACCTTAATACTTGGTAAACTATTTTTAGTGGCGAAAAAACTAGCTAAACAACAAGGTGTTTCTGAAACTGGCTACCGGCTTACAATGAATATTAATGAGGATGCAGGACAGTCTGTATTCCATTTACACATGCATTTGTTAGGGGGTAAAACGCTGGGTGCTATGGTCGTAGAAGAGGAATAGCATGTAGGTTTACTTTGACCGTATTTGTCCTTATCTCCAAACGAATTGAAATTCATAGCAGTAGATTTGCCACTAAGAGGGTATGACGCGCTAATGCAAAAGAAAAATTCAGATGTCGTTCCAAACGAAAGCTAAGAAGGACTAAATCATTCCATTCTTCCTCCATGGAAAAGTATAGCTCTAAAAGCGCAAATCTACAATCGTAGCGCATCAATGATAAATGGCTATATTCTAAAGGATGGCTCAAGTCAGAATTTATTCTATCTTTAGATAGAGTATTAAACAGGAGCTTTCATGCTGAATCTTAACTTTTTTTAAATTGAGAAAGTTTTGGAACCTATTTTTGTTGACCACAGCAGTATTAGCAATCGGACTCTTTCTGACGCTGCAGTATTTCCTTAGAAAAAAAATTGAAACCGTAGCATTCGATAGGCATATTGACAAAGTTGATCTGCAACTTTGTGATGAAGAGCGAGTGCTACAATATTATATGGTCTCCACCGACTACAATGGTGGAAAAAGGGCCATAAAAAGTAAGTTGTTTCCGCGGATTCAGAAAGATCAAATCTCCTTTGGCTCCTTTGATGGTAATATCACCATACGGTTCATTGTGAATTGTAAAGGACAAATTGGACTTTTTAGAGCAAGAGTAATTGACCAAGCACTGAAGACGGCCGAAATAGATGAAGTGAATGCAGCTAATCTAATAGCGCTAGTCAGTCAATTAGATAACTGGCAGGTAGCGGTCCAAGAAAATGGAGAGGTATATGATGCCTACTATAGCATAAATTTTAAGGTAAGAAATGGATTTATAAACGATATTTTTTAAGCCCTGACAATATTTTTAAAAATCCTAAAAATATTATTCTCGACAATATTTGTTTTATTCCTTCTTGCGGGGGTCTATTTTTTATTGGTAGCGCCCAAGGATACACGATTCGAGTATGCTGGAAACATGCAGGGTTCTTTGCTGCAACAAGAGTTGTTTGACCTCTTAACCTTGCAATACCCTGACTTTTCGGAAGCATTTTTCGAACAGTCCGTAGCCTATAATAAATACGGTAATTATGCAAAGGGTTTCGAGTTATTAAATCAGGCAGTAGCCATCAACCCCTCACTTCATTTAGGCTACCGCGGATATATGAAACTTAGGTTTTTACGTGATTATGAGGGGGCCTTGTTAGATTTTGATAGACTGGACAGCTTGACACCCAACTTTGTAGATGCACCCTGGGGCGAAGGAATTGACTTCTTGAGGGGAGAATGCTATTTCGCAAGTAAGGACTACCAAAAAGCGGTGGTTTCTTTTAATCGCGACATTGAACACAATAAAGAAGATTGGGTAGACATACACACCTTTGTTTATCTCGGACTTTGTGCATTTGAACTGGGGAAATATGAAAAATCAATAAGCGAATTTCAGCGGGCTTTGAACCAATCGGAGTACATCCCTGAATCCTATCTTGGCATGGCTAAGGCATATGAAAAAATGGGGATAATGGAAAAAGCAAAAATCCATATAGTGAAAGAGGAGGAATATATTCGCTATAAGCGAGATGATGCGTACAACGAGTATTTAAATGAAATTTACCTGTCAGAAGTATTAGCCTTTAAGCAACAGCTTATTAATGCATGTGCCGAACAATCGCTGGCATCCTTGTAGACGAAATTATTCTCAGTAGAGTTCTTTGCTACGCAGTTCATAGCAATAGATTCCCCTTTACAAGGGAATGACGGACTGCTACAATTTAAATCCTATAACGTCACTCCCCTGATCGCGATTTTAACGGGGCGGGGACCTGTTATTTTCAACCGCAGCTTGGAAGAATTTAGCGCATTTGTTTTATCTCCTTCATCCTTGAGTTTGAGAATTTTGGTACCTTTCTAGGGATTAAATTTTCTGCGGAGCAGGTTTTTAGTCCTGATAAAAGAGCGAAGAATTTCTGCTGGAAAATAAGTTGGAATAATTTAAAAATGGTTAAAGGAGTGTTCAAATGAGAAGAAATACAGTTATACGTTTTGTTTTAGTGGCTGCACGCAGTGTAAGTCTGTTTTCCTACAAAAAGGATGACGATATGCTTACTGAAGGTAGCAGTAATTTGGAGCAGTTCACACCAGATCAGGTGAATTGGGCAACATTTGCCAGCAAGCCATTTGAAGGCGGCATCAATACGGCGCATGATCCTGATGGGGTAGGTTGGATCACGGAAGAGCAATGGGCCAATGCTAAGTGGGATGGCACCATTTATAATCCTTCGGAAATGACACACTAGGAGTTTCACAAAGCTATTTTTCCCTATCCCGAAGCAGTAAGGGGAATGAGGGAAGTTTTTTATGAAAACAATCCCTTCAAGGATGTTAAAAATCCTACCAAGGCAGAAGTGGATGGGTGGCACAGAATCGCTATTAATCATGTTCGAGCACTTGTTGGCTACACCAGTGAGGACCGCCAAGTAAAAAAAGACCATTGCATGTTTGCACGCTCACTTTGGGGTGATTAGCGAATGCATACCACCATGTGGGATGCTAAATACCCCGATAAGGAGGGTGGTGCGCAAGGGCCTTGCCAGAATTCATCCAACGCACATTGCGGGACTACTTTGGTGCCTGATGCAGCAGAGCAGGTGCCTTATTTACCAGTAGATTTTGTTGATTGTACAACTACACAAGGAACGTAAGGAATTACTAGTGCCCCAAAATCAAATATCCCTTTGTCTATTAAGTGGGTAAGTGCTTTAGGGAGCTACCTTGGCAGAGAAGGCTTTTGGGGTGGCCATGTGGGGCCTTGGTTTCACCGGGAGGAGTTTGGCTTTAGCTTCTGGGATATCGATGTGAATAATAATAACAGCAACGCTGCTTTGCAGGCCAAATGGACGGGTGAGCTGATGCCTAATCTGTATGAAAAACTCCAATAATTGATATGGAAAGAATAGGGCAGCAAACAATTTGTTAGCTGCTTTTTTTGTACACCAAAGTTTCTTGTCTATCACTTTCCGGCGATTATGATCGTCAATGCAGCTTGACGCAAATCCGTGTACAGGCGCGTCTTTGATGAGTAAGCTTATCAAAGTTTAACTTGAAAGTCTACTGGAACGAAAAGTAAAGTTCAAGTACTCAAACCTAACTAAATGTTAGCTAGCTTATATTGGCAGCAGTGAAAAGGGTAGCGTCCTACTAAAGCTGGGCTTCCACTTGCTCAAATGCTGTTGTAAGTACTTCTAGTCTATCATATACATCTTTCCCCATCATTTGGTCAGCCCGGTCTAGCATATAGTATAAATACTCAATTTGATCGATTAGTTGTGGCTGCGGATAAATGATGTCTTTAGCTCTTAAAGTCGCTAGCTGCGTTGTTAATAATTGCTTCCGCTGCTGTTCTCCTTCTGCCAATTGGTCTTTCTTCTTCAATTCGCTGAGCTCTTTGTTGAGTATATCTTCTAGCTTTCGTGCTTCTGAAACTAATGCCTCAACCTTCAATGCAAGCATATTTTGCTTTGCTATAGCATCAAGTGTGGTGTTTGTCTCTGCCAAGCGGGGGTCAGCAACCAATTCAAATGTATGCTCAATTACTTCAGCACCCACATATAGCTTAGCTGTATAAATCCCTGGTATAACTGCTGAACCATTTTTGTACCTTCTTTTGACGTCTTTATGCCAAGGCCCGGCATGGGTCATATCCCAAGCAAACCGATTAAGTCCTTTCTTTTGTGTGAGTGATTTATCGACCAAAAATATTTGACTATTGGTATTCATGTCTTCAATAATCGTTGACTTCATTTTACTTCCAGTGGTGTCACTGAAGAAAGTATTAACCACTTTTTCATTGGCATCTAAGATTTCCAATTTTAAAATTCCTGTTGAATCGCCAGCTAAGTAATAGTCAATAATAGTGCCTGGGCGCTCATATTGTGGTGTTGCTTTCGTGTCTATTCGCATATAAGTACTTCTATTTCTGACAGTTTTCTCTGCTATAAATAGTGCGGACCTATCGGTACCTAAATTATAGTTCTCTAGTGTAGAAATATTATCTCCTATCCAAAATCCTCTTCCCATTGTAGACATCACCAAGTCACCTTGGTGAATTTTGATATCTGTAATAGGTACCAGCGGCAAGTTCTGCTGAAAGGCATGCCATTTTATGCCATCGTCAAATGAAACAAACAATCCTTCATCCGTACCAGCAAACAATAATCCTTCCCGATGGGGATGCTCTCGCACTACTCTTACGGGTATATCATTGGCAATTCCATTCGTGCCGTCACTGAGTAAAGTCCAGTTTTTACCATAGTTAGTGGTTTTATAGATGTAGGGTTTTCTATCTCCTAGCTGATACCTGAGCACGGCGATATACGCTTTAGCTGGATCATGTGGTGAAGGCTCCACAGCATCTACTCTTCCTCCTGCAGGAAGCTTGGCAGGTGTTACATTTTTCCAATTTGCTCCGTCATCTGTTGTTACATAAACAGGGCCGTCATTGGCGCCTGTCCAAATAACACCCCTTTTTATGGGAGATTCTCTGATCGCATATATTGTACTGTAAAATTCTTCGCCTGTGATATCACGGGTAATCGGACTGCCAGAAATTACTTGTTTATCTTCCTCAAATGCTGTGAGGTCTGGTGATATTGTTTCCCATGTTTTCCCTTCATCTCGGGTCCTATGCACAAACTGAGAAGTGTGGTAAATCACAGTGGCATCATGAGGGGAAACATGAACTGGGGATACCCTTTGGAACCTGTATTGTAGGTCAGCAGGGTTATGTCCATACATATTTGAGGCACCCACATAGTAGGCTTTTTCGGTGCCCGTTATTTTATTATACACCCCAAAACGACCTTTACAGTTGGTATATACAATATTAGGATTGTCTGGATTAGGAATAGCAGGTCCTGTTTCACAACCTCCGGTATTGATGATCCATCCTACATCAGAAGCCTGGATAGCATTGGGAGGATTACTAGGTACAGCGATGGTCGTATAATTATCCTGCATTCCTCCATATAACCAATAGGGATATTGGTTGTCAACGGCTACTTGGTATATTTCCGAGGTGGGTTGGTTGAACTGCGTAGACCATGTTTTGCCACCATTATGTGTCACATTTGCACCGCCATCATTCGACTGAATAAACAAATCTGGATTTTCAGGATTGATCCACATATCATGGTTATCCCCATGTGGAGAATACATTTCCGTCCACTTCATGCCGCCATCATCAGACCGATAGTAATTGGTAGCCATCACATATACTTTATCAGCATTGGTCGGGTCGACTTCTATGTTTGTATAATAAAATGGCCTTGTCCTGAGTCCTTTTTTGTTAGAGGTCAACGAGAAAGTCATCCCCTGGTCTACTGATTTATACACTCCACCTTTATCATCAGGGGCTTCTATTAGTGCATACAGCACCTTAGAGTCTGCTGCAGAAACTGCTAAATCAATCTTTCCGATAAGGCCTTCAGGCAATCCCTCGCTAAGCTTATTCCAATCCTTCCCGCCATTTACAGATTTATAAATTCCTCCTTCACTGGCAACTCCTCCGCTGATGATTGTCCATGGCTTTCGCTCCGCCTTCCATGCCGATGCATAAAGGATTTCAGGATTACCGGGTAAGAATACTACATCTCGGAAACCTACTTTATCTGAAATATACAGTACCTTTTGCCAAGTTGCTCCTCCATCAATTGTTTTATAAATCCCTCTCTCAGCATTGGACTTAAAGGCATTGCCCACTGCTGCTACATAGACTATATTGTGATTGTCAGGGTGGATTTCCACAGCGCCGATCTGGCCTACATTCGGCAATCCTATATGTTGCCAAGTAGTTCCGCCATCGTTGGACTTATACACACCATAACCTTCAATAACATTGCTTCTTAAACCATCGGTGCCCGTGCCCACATAAACTATGTTTGGATCCTTTTGATCGATAGCAATTGCGCCAATTGATGGTGTTTTGAAAAAACCGTCTGATACATTGTTCCAAGTAGTTCCATAATCTTCGGATTTCCAGACACCTCCTCCTGTGGCCCCTAAATAAAAAGTGTTAGGTGCTGCTACCGTGCCTGCTACTGCAGTTGCACGCCCGCCATTTAACGGGCCAACATTTCTAAACTTGAATATGGAAAAATCTTGTGCAAGAGATAGCTCTGGAAGGGCTATTACAAGCAGTAATATGAGGTAGCTGAATTTTTTCATATGTTCGGTGTTAATTATAGTTTAAGATAAAGTGAATTATTTAATTTTGGTGCATCGATCTAGACTAATATATTAGGATAGTCCTAGTATTACATGAAGGGGCTAATTAGGATTAAACTGTGCCACCCATTTTGGTTTTATAGTGCCAATAATTACGGTTCAAACAGTGCCATTTCTGATGGATAGTAACTCAGGAAAAATGGTTCTATTCTAGCTGGTTCGAAAGATTAAGTTAAACAGGCTATAGCGTAAAGCTTAATAGTCATTCTCATAAGATGCTTGTTTCTCGATGGATATAGGTGATGACGATTTTATAATTATGCTAATACATCATTCCCCTGATCCCGTTTTTCACTGGGAGAGAATCTCTTCTTTTCAACCGCAGGTTGAAAGTATTTTAGCTGTTTATGTGTTTGGCAGACTTAATTAAGATTGACTATGGACACGAGTGCCTCCTGCAAGCCAATTTATCATATATATTAATTATGGTGGTCTCTACGTTTAATTGAACAAATGAATTTCATAACAAAAGATTCCAGTCTGTGCGGGAATGACGTACTAAAAGGCACCCTTGAGTTTATGAGTAGATTTTACTTTGTAGCGAATTTTTACTAGTCTATTCCTCATCAAAACGAACTACTTGCTGTCACTCCCCTACACAGTAGAATCTGTTCTTTTCAAGCATAGGGTGGAATTATTTATTCTGCAACCTATACATCAGAACAGCAGCGCGTTTCGCTTGCATGGGTAGCGTGCTAAGGTCACCTGTTTCGTTGATGGTGTGATCATCATCCCCGCTTAAGCCCATGCCGTCAATGGCCATGTCTACGTAGCCAGCAGTGAAGGATACATCGGCAGCACCTGCATTACGCGGATTCACCGCCGCTACAGCACCAAAGCCTAAGTCCTGACTAACTTGACTGTATTGTGATAATAAGTCGTAATTACCCTTGCTAGGTGGCAGGGGAGGATAGCCTCCTGACGAGAATTCTAGCTCGGCACTGGTACCAGGGTAGCTGTTGGCAGCAATCTGCATCATTACTTTTTTGGCTTTTTCCAGCTGCTCCAATGACACCGCCCTGATGTCGCCTGTTACTAACACATCTTGTGCCACCACATTGCTTTTGCCGCTTGCTTGTCCACCACTATGCTCTGCAGAGAATTTAGTGCTGGTACCACCTAAGATCATACCTGGGTTGAACGTCAGGTTTTCTTCCGTTGAGAGCTGCTGGTAAAATTGGTCCAAGATTCTGGCTGCCTCATAAATAGCGCCTACACCAACTTTTTCGGTAAATATTTGAGAGGAATGCGCTGCATTGCCTGTCACCTTTAAATCCCAGCCAGTGGAACCTCTGCGGGCTACGACTATTGTTTTAGGATCGCCATCGGCATTCTCAAAAGCCAGCGCTATGTCAGCCCATTTGGCACCTTCTACCAAGGCTGCTTTGGACAGTTCTATCGGACTGCCACTCTTTTCTTCATCACCGGTCAAGACCACTTGTATTTGCATTTGGTCCAAGAGCTGGGCTTCCTTCAGCGCTTTAAGGGCGAGAAGGATGATGACATCGCCACCTTTCATATCGGCCACACCTGGTCCTTTCATGATGTTTTCATCCTGCATTTCGTATGCCTGAAAAGGGTTGTCAGGTTCAAATACGGTATCTAGGTGACCAATTAGGAGGAGCTTTGGTCCTTTTTTGCCTTTTGTTTTGGCCACAATATGGCCAGCTCTGTTAAATGCTGCGCCAGGTAGCCAGTCGCACTGCATACCCAAGGCTTCAAATTCTTTTTTTAGGCGTATGCCTACTTCTTTGACACCATCAAAATTCATGGTGCCACTGTTAATGTTCACTATCTCCTTCAGGAGGTCGGTATAGTAAAGATTGTTTTTATCCACTGCTGCTATAATGGTTTTTTCTTTTCTGCTGGTCTGTGCAGTAAGACTTTGGCTGCTTAGGAGCCCTATAGCTATCGGTAGGAGTAGGAGTGTGGTTATTTTGCGCATGCATGAAATTAATAAATTCTTTAGTATTTCTATCACGAAAGGGAATTCTTAAGGCATAAAAAAAGGCTTGCTAAATTATTAGCAAGCCTTTCGGTAGTGGTAGAAAAGGAAATTATTTTCCGCTTTCCATACTTTCAGTTTCTACTGGTTCGCCTTTGGCATTCAGTTTTATGATTTCGTAGCCTAATTTTCTTAAGCCTTCAATGTTATTGGCTTCATCGCCTACTACAACGATCACCATCTCACCCATCTTCAGCCTTTCTTGTGCAATGGCATCCAATTCTTTCTTAGTGATTTTGTTCAAGACCTTCATTTGATCTTGCACATAGTTTTCGTTTAAATCGTAATGTACAATTCTTCTTAAGAAGCCTGCTTTCTGACCTGGAGTTTCATAGTTAAGCGCATCTTGTTGACCAATAGATT
>JBKEFO010000052.1:0-13654 GCA_046709585.1 Marivirga sp. | reverse complement strand
AATCTAATATTAAGAAGTCTCACTGACGACTAAGGACTTCAATGCTAGATTGCTATCGCTAGCACCCTGTTTACAAATTATCGCTGAAGCTTAGATGTAACTTACTAATAGTTAGGTCTATAATTACGGATGGGAGATGCAACGGTACTCTTTTTATTTCTAAGTACTTAGGAGTATGCAGCTAAGACAATAGGACATAAAAAATGTGGAGATATCGTTAAACAGCTACACATTTTTATAACGACATTATGGCTATTAATCTTCTTTTATAATTTTTACTGATTGCTTACCCATTTTTACTATATAAATACCCTGCTCAAGAGTAGTTATATCTATCCGATTATCAGTAGCCTTCAAAAAGCCTTTTAAGACTACTTTTCCATCAACTGAACGCACTTCATACTTCCTAGAGGACAACTGTTCGCCCTCTATGGTAATAAAATTACTACTCGGATTAGGATAAATATTTAGCGTGTTTAAAACCTCTTCCGTAGTATTGCTAAGCACCTGATCGCTACCCTCCTCTGCGCAGGCTATTTTTCCGTTTATGTCATGTTGTGAAAAGAAATCCCATATCAGAGCACTGGCATTAATATCTAGGTTGCCCCATGCGCCCGGCCAGTCATGGTCTCCGTCAGTAATTTTATAATGGGTGACTGAACTGCAACTATCACCTGCTGCATACCTTATTTTTTCAGCGGTGCTGCCATCGCCCTTATTGATATCTTCAATACTGGCCCTAGTGGCAACTGTATTGGTATTATTAAAGTCCACCCAATAATCCATCACCTCACTAATTGATTTTGTCCACGAGGCTCCCAAATAAGGCACTGTACCATCTGAAGTGCCATGTATTTGCAATACAGGGGTAGGGTGCTGAGGATCACAAGCATTGTATGTTTCAGTTGTCATGGAGCCAGTAACAGACGCTACTGCTGCTATTCTCTCACTTAACTGGCAAGCCAGCAGAAAGCTCATAAAGCCTCCATTTGACATGCCCGTAGCAAATACTCTCGTACTATCGATGGAATAGTCAGCCGAAATAGAATCAAGCAAAGCATTGGTAAATCCTATATCATCAGTAGTACTGTTGTTTGTCCACCCCCCAACATTCCAATGGGTAACGCCCTCAAGCAAAGTGCCCTGTGGATAAGCTACTAAGAAATTAGCGGTATCGGCAATCTTATTAAAACCAGAGTAAAACCAAATGGTATTAGCCGAGCTGGAGTAGCCATGAAAGCATAAAACTAAAGCGGAAGGTATAGTCGGATCATAGGATGCAGGTACATAAATTATATACGATCGTTCCAGCCCATCATGCGTGATGGTAGCATTAAAAGTTCCCTGAGCATTACAAATAAATGGAAGCACAGCAAACAGCAGCAGAAGGTAATATTTTTTCATTTGGTCTTTTTTAGTTACTCCTTAAAATGATCATGAGTGCATAAACAGCCATATAAATTTAGCAATTCACATCACTGCTATCTATTTTGCATTAGATTTTATCAGTCCTAATTTATTGGAAATTGCTGAAAGAGACAGGAATTATTTTAATTTTCTTTAGTAGTAAAGAAAATTTAAACTAGAAGGTCCTCTCCTCCTCTACCTCATTGCAAGCTCCCTTCGGGGCGGCAATGTTATCTTAGTAAGCTGCACGGACCGAAAGAGATGAATTAATGAGATTGCCGCGGCTAAAGCCACTAGTTGCTAACGGGCAGGCTCGCTATTGTATAAGTTCAATCATTCAGGGACAGTCTTTGGCAAATACGGCAGCTATTTTTTCATTAATTACTTGAAAAGTAAAATGAAAGTTATGGCATAAGCCAATGTTCCTAGATTTGCATCATGCGTAAAGGCCTAGATAAAGTCTTTCAATAGTTTCTTCAATACCTCTGTATCCTGCTCCTCATTGCGCATCAATTTATTTTCCGCATCGTATTCAAATGCTGTAAAATCAATTTCGAGCAACGAAATCTTATTTGACAATAAGGCTTCGCGCTTTCGAAGCGCATATATCTTGCGCTGCTCTGCTCGATCTACCCCACTAATGGTTTTGCTATCAGCCTTGTCATTTTCTAGCGCGGCAAGCTCTCTGTTCTCCAATAATTCAATAACCAGGTTGGCTTGCTCGTAGTAAGCAGCTACTGGTAGCACTGTTCGCGTCTTTCCATCTTTGTGCAAGTCACCCAGTATAAACCCAAACTTATGCCGGCGTGAGGCATGCTGGGCGAGTAGCTGATCACATAAATCGAGTACATAATAAGCATCACTATTTGCCCTAGCTACTCTTCTTTGTTGCTCCTTAGGCACTCCAGTGTCATTAGGGTTCTTGGCAACATAGACTGCTCCCTCTCTGACCAAATACCAATAAATATTCTCTCCATTACGTTCGGCATGTACGCTGGGTATCTTATCGAGCGAATTGGCCGCATCTAACTTTCTGAACACCCGGCGCAAAGGCATACCATTCTTTTCATCCTTGATAAAAATTCCCGCCTTGATAAGGCCTGGCATGAGCTTTTTAGCAGGCACCCAAGCTTCTTTGGTGGCCGTTTTAAAATACTCCGCTATTACCTCATTGATCTTGGCTATGTTTTCTTCAGTCATGTGCTATACGTTTCACACAAAGGTAGTACGAATTCCGATTGTTTGAGCCCTATACACCATATAAGCTTCAGATAAAACTTGCTTACGATTATAGCGTAAGGTTAGAAACAGTATTTAAAGTTATCATGGCGCTCACTACAAGTATTGATGCACCAAAGGCAGCTTAGGGCGGAGAAGGAAAATAGCAATCATGTGTACCTTTGCCATTTGGAAAGAAGTAGGAATAAAACTTTTATCTTGTCTCATTGAATAAATCTATGTCTTATCGTATTAACATCTCCAGAATAAAATCAGAAATTCAGCTAACCACTGCGCGCAGTGGTGGGCCTGGCGGTCAGCATGTGAACAAAGTGGAGACGAAAGTCATGCTACGTTTCAACGTACTGGCCTCTACGTGTCTTACGGACACTGAGAAAGAACGAATTAGAGAAAAGTTAGGAAGTAAGCTCACAAAAGATGGTGACCTCATCATCATATCCGAAAGTCAAAGATCGCAACTGAAAAACAAAGAAGTCGCTTTTAAAAAACTGGATCGTCTGCTGGCGACGGCCTTTATCATTCCAAAAGTCAGAAAGAAATCCAAGCCATCTAAATCTGCTATCAACAAGCGTATAAAAGCCAAAAAACAACATAGTGAGAAGAAAAAATGGCGCCAAAAGCCATGAGCCATTATTAGAGGTACGCACATTTTTATATAGCTTCTCGGATAGTGACTCGTTTTATCTTCATCTACATATGTAAGTAGGTCGGGGCTAACACCAGTATAAAGGGTGCTATGCCTTTTATTGGCCCTGATATAAATGGCAACTCCTTTTCCCATAGGATTAAGAGGATTAAAGTGAAGACAAAGTGAGGGAAATACAAGATTGCCGCGGCTGGCACCTCGCAATGACGTAAGCTAAGTGAGATTGCCACATTCGCACCTCTCTCAGCAATGACGGTCAATAAGCTAATGATAATTTCTATTGAAAAGACCTAGCCTATTACTAAACTTCTAAGGCTTAGTCTGTATGAAATTAAGTGAAAATAATTACTAGTTACAAAACTAATATCTTTAGTATTTAGCTATATTTGCTAAATATATTAGTTTTTATGAGGCAGATAGCGCATCTCGATTTAGAGGCATTTTTTATCAATTGTACACTCTTAAAGCTTCCTGAGCTTAAGGGGAAACCGCTTATTATTGGAGGGTCCAATAACCGTGGAATGGTGGCTTCAGCCTCGCCTGAGGCTAAAAAGTATGGGGTACATAAAAGTATGCCCACCAGAACAGCGCTGCAAAGGTGTCCCGATGCAGTCATCTTAAAAGGAGACTTTGACCTATACACTAAATATTCCGACATCGTTAATGAGATCATCACCGAAAGGGCTCCCTTACATGAGCGTTATGCCATAGATGAGTTCTTTATGGATATGACGGGCATGGATAGGTTTCATGGTTCTTTTAGTTTTACTAAGGAGTTGGTGGACAAGATCAAAAAAGAAACAGGATTGCCCATGCTCTTCGGACTCAGCGTGAACAAAACGGTGGCTAAGATCTGTACCGCTCATGCACGACCTTTGGGAAGTTATGAGGTAGCGGAGTCCTCCGTTCAGAATTTTCTTGACCCTCAATCTATCAAACGTATTCCTGCCATTGGTCCTGTTTCTTATAAACTACTCAGAAGAATAAGAATTAAATTGATCAAGAATATAAGAACCCTACCCCCTGAAGCCATGAATGAGCTCCTGGGCAAAACGGGCTTAACAATCTGGAAGAAGGCCAATGGAATTGATCCTACCCCTGTTATACCTTATTCTTCTAAGAAGTCTATTTCAAAGGAGCATACTTTTGAAACCGATACCCAAAGTACGCCCCTACTAAAAGCTACGCTATTAAAGCTCATTGAAGAACTCGCCTTTAAGCTAAGAAAGCTTAACCAGATGTGTGCTTGTGTATCCATCAGAATTAGGTACGCCAACCATGACACTGAGAGTGCCCAAAAGCGGATTCCTTTTTCATCCAACGATGAGCTGTTGATTCAAACGAGTTATGAGCTTTTTGAAAGACTCTACCAACGGAGGATGCTCATCCGCTTTATAGCAGTTAAATTTTCGAACCTCGTCAACGGTAACTACCAAATAGATCTTTTTGCCGATGACCTAAAGAAGATACAACTCTACCAGGCCATGGATAAGCTCAAAAACAAGTACAACAATCCAGCTTTAGTACATAGAGCCTTTAGCTTATAACCGTTTATAATTATAAATACACAACCCATTTATGTTTTTAAACTGTCACTCTTTTTATTCATTACGCTACGGCACTATTCCTGTGGAGGAATTGGTACAGCAGGCCGTGCAGCATGGAGTAGAAAGTATGGCACTAACGGATATTAACAGTACCACCGGCGTACTTGACTTTGCGAATGCCTGCATCAAAATGGGTATCAAACCCATCGCTGGTGTTGAAATAAGGAAAGGTGACCGCCTACTCTATGTGGCCCTTGCTAAAAACCTACAGGGCTTCAGAGAGATAAACGAGCTGCTGACAAAGACCAACTTAAAAGAAATGCCGCTGCCAGAGCAGTCGCCTTATTTTAACCATGTTTTTGTGCTCTACCCTACTGATAATGTACCCACCATTTTACAGCAGCATGAATTCATTGGCATTAAACCCTTTGAGCTTAAGAAGTTTAAAAATCCCAACCTCAACAAGCAGCAGAAATTAGTCTGCTTATACCCTGTTACTTATAGCAATAAGCAGGAATACAATTTACACCGTTTATTGCGGTGTATCGACCACAACGTATTACTAAGCCACTTAAAAGTACAGCAACAAGCGACTTTGAATGAGGTACTTATCAACCCTAAAATGCTCAAGCAACTTTACCAGGAATATCCTGAAATGATCAGAAATACAGAACAGCTGATCGATCAAACGGAATTCCCCTTTGATTTCAAGATATCGAAGAACAAAAAGTGCTATACCTCAAGCTATTATGAAGACAAAGTATTGCTTGAAACCTTAGCGCTGGAAGGCTTCAAAGACCGCTATGCACCCAATAATCAAAAAGCCCTGAGCAGGGTATATGATGAGCTGGAGGTTATCCATAAAATGCAATTTGGCTGCTATTTCCTCACTACCTGGGACATCGTAAGGCATAGTTTGAGCAAAGGCTATTTCCATGTAGGTAGAGGCAGTGGCGCCAATTCAATTGTGGCCTACTGTCTCAAAATCACCGAAGTAGACCCTATCGAGCTAAACCTCTACTTCTCCAGGTTTCTCAACACCAAAAGAACTAGCCCACCCGATTTCGACATCGACTGGAGCTGGACGGATAGAGATGACATCATAGACTATATCTTCAAGCGCTTTGGCAGAGACCATACTGGATTCTGTGGTACGATAACAGATTTTAAGCAGCGTTCTATCGTGCGAGAGCTCGGGAAGGTATTTGGCTTACCTAAGGATGAATTGGACCAACTATCCAGGATGTCTTTAAATAGTGTGCCCAGAGATCATCTGGTGAAGCAGATTCACCATTATGGCAATATGCTGGAGGGCTTCCCCAACCAGCTATCTATGCACAGCTGCGGCATTTATATCACAGAGGAGCCTATTGCCAACTATACGGCCATGACCATCTATCCTAAAGGGGTGCCCACCTGCGAGATTGATATGTACATAGCGGAAGGTATCCATATGGAGAAGATAGATATCCTTTCCCAACGTGGTTTAGGCCATATAAAAGAGGCGGTGCAGATTGCTAAAGACAACCGCGGAATAAAGATTGATATTGCTGACACCAAAAGCTTTAAGCGTGATGAGAAATGCAATGAGCTACTCAGAACGGGTAAAACCTTGGGCTGCTTTTATATTGAGAGCCCCGCTATGAGGGGTTTACTGCGCAGGCTACGATGCAATGATTATGAGACCCTTGTGGCAGCCAGCAGTATTATTCGTCCCGGCGTAGCACAAAGTGGTATGATGCGTGAATATGTGGAGCGTCACCGCGATCCTAAAAAGATTCAGTACTTCCATAAAGTATTTGAAGAGCAGCTGAGCGATACCTATGGAGTGATGGTATATCAGGAAGATGTGATTAAGATTGCCCACCATTTCGCCAAGCTAGGCCTCGATGAAGCCGATGTGCTGAGACGTGGGATGTCAGGCAAGTCCAGATCGCAGCAAGAAATGGACAAGGTGAAGGATCAATTCTTTAATAACTGCGAAGCTCTAGGTTACGACAGAAAGGTAGTAGATGAAGTATATAGACAAATTGCCTCTTTTGCAGGATACAGCTTCTGTAAAAGTCACTCCGCTTCCTATGCGGTAGAGAGTTATCAAAGTCTGTATTTAAAAGCCTATTATCCACTGGAATTTATTACGGCTGTGATAAATAACAACGGGGGATTTTATCGGCCTGAAGTATATATAAATGAGGCACGACTGCTTGGAGCCACCATTGAGGCACCTGAAATTAATAAAAGCAGGGCAAATGCCAGGCTGGAGGGAAATACCATTTATCTGGGTTTAGATCAAATAAAGCACCTATCTGACAAAGCCATTCAGCAGCTCTGCAATGAGCGGGAAAAGAGTGGCCCTTTTAAGGATATGCTCAATATCTTGAGGAGGACAGAGTGGAATTTCGATGACATCAGCTATGCCATTTATGCCGGTGCTTTAAGAAATATTGAAGGTGGCAAGGGCCGCATGATTATAGAAGCAAAGAGATTTTTCCATAAAGAGCCCAAGAAAAAGACAGCGCTAAGCCTGTTTGAAGTAGAGCCCGTACGTTATTCCTTTGAAATTGAAGAAACGACAGATATGTACGAAGATGCCTTCGATGAGATAGAAAGTTTAGGCTATCCTGTGTCGGTATCACCCTTTAACTTGCTCAAGACCAATTACAGAGGGCATGTGTATACCGCTGACTTACCCCAGCATATAAATAAGGTGGTGCGCATGGTGGGCTATTTGATTTCCATAAAGGATGTACCCATTCAGAATAGAGATGGTAAAACGAAGATGAACTTCGGTACCTGGATTGATGTAAATGGCGGCTATTTTGACACAGTACACTTCCCCAATTCATTGAAACACTATCCTTTCAAAGGCTTGGGGTGCTATCTGATGCTAGGAAAGGTGGTGGAGGATTTTGACTTTATCAGTTTGGAAATAACCAAGATGGATAGGCTTCCGATGGTACCTGACCCGCGCTTCAGCGAAGATAGTAATCCAGACAACCGCCTTTGGAACAATCTGAGGGTAGCGCATAGCGCCACGCAACGGGCTCCCTACCCTAATGCCGCAGAGTTGGATGAGCTCTATGGCAGAAAGGAAGTTTCAGGTAAATATGATGCGGAGAAGCCTAAAAATAATCGGATGTCGATTGGTGGTAGGAAATAAAGCACTTATTGCAATCCTATCGCTTTATTCTAAAAACCTCACCTCCTATTACTATATCATTCCAGACAAAGTAAAGACCAAAATCTTTGTATTAGAAAGCCTTACGAAAGAACTTTTTTTAAATAAAAGATTGCCGGGCCATAACTGGCTCGCAATGACGTAAGCTAGATGATATTGCTGTGTTCGTAGCTCACTCGCAACAACATGCAATAAGGCCACGAAGGCATGCTGCTGCGAGGCGTTTCTAAGGCGTGACCTTAAACAAAATACTTATTGCTAGCGTTACTGTAGAATCTAAGTTGGATATATTTGAAATAACTCCATCAAAAAAAATAAACCGCTGTTAATTATACCTTTAACTAAATGTATACTTTTACTTTATTATAACATTTGCAATTAAATCATGGAAAAATCAACCCTCTTTTTTGAAAACGAATCAGCCTGCATCTTCTACGATCAACCCTTGGATACACTAGTGCTCCAATACAAAAGCAAAGTCAAAAATCTGGACGATTTCATAGAAGTCAATAAGAACGCCTTGGAGGCTTTCAAAAAGCTAAATACTACCAACTTTGTGGCAGATGTACAAAAAATGAATATCATATCATTGGAAGCACAGCAATGGGTCTTAAATAACTTATTTCCAGGAATTATTAAGCATTTAAATGGCAGAAAGCTTTATCATGCCCAGCTACTGGACCCAAAAGAAATTATGTCTAAAGTAGCAGCATCAAACCTAAGGAAAAAGACCACTGCCATCGGCTTTACCATCGAGCAGTATGGAGATGAGCAAAGCCTGATAGACAAGCTGAAAAGCTTCAAGCAAGCTTCATTATAAATATACACTTTACTCGGCGCACCTTCGCAAGGCGTGACCATTTTAATATTGTCCACCTTTGCGTCTCGATATCAATCGAAGTGCGAGGGCGTGGCAATCTTATGTTAGTAAGCCTGCCAACTGAAATAGGAATATACCAAAATAAATACTAGCCATATTTCCTAATATTATCTTATTCAACTATCTTAATATTAATTCGTTGCTCTTTTATCACAAACAATGGAAGATCTATCAACATAAGCACCAAAGAAATAAATTACCAAGGCAATATATTTAGCCTTATTTTTTTAGGTAATAACTTAATTAACAAATAATTGGTATTTAGTGAACAAGCATTATGAAGGCAATTAATATTGAAAAGTTCTTCTTGAGTACCCTCCTGAAAATTACCGTTTTCGGGATATCATTAATATTGATTTCCAATCTTCTGTTGTTTCCTGAAGACACGCTTTCAATATACATTGCTGCTGCTATGCTTGTCAGCTGCATTTTTTCTTATTTAACGAGAAACAACTATCCTACCCTATCAGTTTTAATTATTACATCAGTTGCTGTAATAGCCATGAGCTATCAAAGGCTGACACTTCCCGCAACCTCTACTACCCTATCTGTATTGATCATAGTTGGCTTTATTTATTCTGTTATGCTCAAAGGGAAAATCATGTGGATTATGCATGGGATAAACTTCATTTTACTTAACACCATCTTCGTGTTCCATATCGATGATTATATTACTGCAGGTATTACTTATTCTACCATGTATTTTATCTTGACATATGCTACCGGGATATTGAAATGTAACTACGACAAGATTAACAGGAACCTGACACGCACAAATATCGAATTAAATCAAAAAGCGGAAGAAATTGAAGCTCAGAACGAAGAACTACTTCAAATACAAGAAAACCTAAATACTTTGAATCAAGACCTAGAAAAACTTGTTAATCAAAGGACTGCCAAGATTCAGCTGCAAAATGAAACATTGATTAAATACAGTTACTCTAATGCGCATCATTTGAGAGGTCCCGTTGCACGCTTACTTGGTTTAGCCAACGTCTACGAATTGGAAAAGACACCTGAAGCTGACTTGATCATTGAAAAAATGGTTACACAAGCAAAAGAGATTGATTCGGTTGTGAAGCAAATCAATGTTGAGTTAGAATCAGGAAATGTTGAGTTAGAATTAGGAGATGTAGATTTAAAGTAGCGCTTTTAAGGTAAAAACATGTCCCTTCTGCTAGTTCTTTGGCCCGCGCTAGTGCCTAATCATTAGTATATCATTTCGCAATAACATTCAATAAGGTTTTCCTGACGTGTTTGTAACGGCTGACCTTAAATGAAGCTTGTCCCTTCCTGAAATTACTTCTGTTTTTTCAGAAAGTGATCAAATTGGTTCATTACAATTAGATGACCTATGGCTTGCGTATACTTATAAATATACCAAGGCAAGGCAGGTACGAATCGGTGAATTGCTGAAATAATATGTGAATTATTCAAGACTGAACGAAATTCTAGCCAGCCCATATCGGTCCTTTTGCACAAAGCACCACCCGTAATAAAGAAGAGCCTTCGTTTGTCATCACTGCGTTCCGGCATATAGGTAAGCTGCAGCAATACGATATTAAATAGGTAAAAACGTACGATACCTCCTTTGGTCGTTGCCGTTAAAATAAATTTAAAATAACGATCTAGCCATTTAGGGTACATGTCTGCAATCAATTTGGCTGATTTATTAGCAGGATTACTCAAGCGCTGTACGCTTCTTACGGTGTTTCGCTCCTGCTCTTTTCCGTAGCTTCTACTAATTTTCGGTGCTTTCTCAGTTAATGCTTTTCTGACACTTTCTTGGATAGTAACTTTCCCTTGCCAATGGAAAGGCTGGTTTTTATCAGTACGCATATCGTGACGAAGGCTGTCTATCAAAGGAGAGACGAAAGTAACGCTTGTTCCAGAGAATAAAGCTACCCAAAGTTTAGAAAAACCTAAACTAAAAAAGGGGATAGAAAAAATCCATCGTTTTTTATCCAGTTGTTTGGCTGTTAACTCAAGCATCTCCATATAACTGGTCTCTTCAGGACCACCTACCTCAATAGCTTGCCCATAGACCTTTTCATTACCCAATGCCTTATCAATAAAGTGCAGCATATCGACGACATCTACTGGTTCAGAAGGTGATTTACACCATTGCGGACAAGCCATTATAGGCAAGCTTTTAACGAGTTCCTCTACTACTTTAAAGGAAGAGCCACCAGGACCGATGACAATACCTGCTCTTAAAGTCGTGAGGGGTACTGATCTAGAACCTAAAGTTTGCTCTGTCTCGAATCTGCTGCGCAAGTGTTTAGAGTATTCGGTAGATTCCTTAGGAAGGATTCCACCCACAAAAATAATTTGTTGAAGGCCACATGCCTCTGCTGAACGGGCAAAATTATCGGCTAATAAAAGATCCGTATTTTCAAATGAACCTTGGTTCATACGCGTGCTTGGATTCATGCTGTGTACTAGATACAATGCATAGTCAGCTCCTTTCAATGCATTCATGGTGCTGGAAAGTGAATACATATCAGCCTGGCGCCATTCAACGCTAGGATATTTGTCCTCTTTCACCTCTCCTCTACTCAAGGCAATGATGTCATACTCCTCGTGAAAAGTATCGATAAACCACTTACCAATAAACCCTGTGGCACCTGCAATAGCTACGCGTTTTTTCATATCTTTTTAAACTGAATTATATGCCAATTGTTAGGGATATTTTTTTTACAGTCCATCATTACATTCCTATTGTTCAGTATATAAACTGGATTCTTATTGGGAGCTGTGCATAGCGATAATACCTTAGAAAAGACTTCCTCCTGAAAAAAATTGCAAATCCCGATAACCATCAGGATATATTACTCCCCTTGCTTATAAATCACCCCATCTTTCATGACAAAACTCACATTTCGCATGGCAGTGATATCTTTTGTAGGGTCCCCTTCTACTGCTATCAGATCCGCCAGAAAACCTTTACTTACTTGTCCTAATTGATCTAAATGGAAGATTTGTGCATTACCACTGGTGGCTGTTTTTAATACTTCAATCGCTTTCATTCCATACGCTACCATCAGCTCCATCTCCCTGTAATTTTCACCATGTGTAAATACCCCTACATCACCACCGAAGGCAATAAGAACTCCCTGCTCCAAGGCCAAGTTAAAGGATATCCTTTTATGCTTAATTCTTTCCGGCATTGTTGCCGTTGAGCCATCCCAACCGCTATAGCGTGCTATGGCATCTCCTGCTGCTAGTGTTGGACATAATGCCACTCCATTTTCTTTCATAAGCTGGAAGATTTCTACTGTACCGCCATCACCATGTTCAATGGTTTCAACACCTCCTAATATGGCCCTGCGCATCCCTTCTGGTGTGCTTGCATGTGCTACAGCATAAGTACCTGTACTTTTCGCCGTTTCTACCATCAATTTAATTTCCTCCAACAAAAAGGTGGGCTGTGATGCCGCCCCTGCTTGCCACCTATAGTCGGCATAAATCTTAATAAAGTCAGCCCCTCCACCAATTTGTCGGCGAACGGCTTTTACTGTTTCTGTAGCGCCGCTGGCTTCTTCCGCTCCCAATGGAACACTTACCCCTTCATGGAAACCTTTAGGGCCATAGGCACCTGTGGCAACTATGGCTGGGCCTGCTACCAATAGGCGTGGCCCCATGATAATGCCTTCTTCTATACATTTCTTTACATATACATCAGCATAGCCAGCACCTTCGCTACCCAAATCGCGCATAGTGGTAATACCCGCTAAAAGAGAGCGCTCAGCATGATTCGCTGCTCTTATTCCTCTTTCTACAGACGACTCTTTGAGTACCTGATCATTCCAGCCTGTTTCGTTATAAGGGTGCAGTAATATATGAGAATGTCCCTCTATGATGCCCGGCATCAATGTTTTACCTGACAATAGCTTAGTTTGGGTGCCTTCTGGCACTTTCACACTTCCTAAAGGACCAAGCTGCGTAATTCTATTTCCTTCTACCAACACCACCCATCCCTCATGGAGGGTCGTTCCATCAAAAACCTTATCGGGTTGCAGCAAGATTTGTGCAGAAAGTGCGCTTGATAGCAGCAGAAAAGTAATAGAAGCAAAAAGAAAGCGATTGATCATAGGTCGATTGTTTAATTCTAAAATAGAGAGATATTTACTAAAATGCTTTAAGAATAGTAAAAATCTTGCTTTTACCCGCCGGCTGAGGAGAAAATACTATTGTATCAGTTCGCCGTACCCGAAGGCTACATAAATTTAATGTTTTAACGTACTGCAGACTACTTCTTTGGTGTCTAGAGAATTGCAGGAAAGAAGGCATACTACGAAGGCGGTAGGAAAGGTAAAGAAGTGTAGTGGTAAATCTAAAGAAAAAGTGCCATCGGTACCCCTACCGATGGCTCAACCAAAACCTTACAAGAAGCTAAATAGCTTATCATAAGATAAGCAGTAATATATATATTTTAATAAGACCACCCAAAAATTTAGGAAACCTTTCTCAATTTGAAATGTTAAAAGCAATTGGATTTGTACAGTGTTTCATCGAAGCACGCAATCATTTATCGAATACTTTTCATTCTAGCAAACCAATACAGCCATTTAATGGTATATAGGGCATATAAAGATTTTTATGAAATTAGACAACACACTTACCGCTCCACTTTTTAATAGAAAAGATATTTTTGGAAGGACCATTAATTTGGAGGAGTACAAAGACAAAAAATTACTGATTGCATTCTTTAGACATGCAGGATGTCCTTTCTGTAATCTTAGAGTTCATGCGTT
>JBKEFO010000051.1:0-13674 GCA_046709585.1 Marivirga sp. | reverse complement strand
AAAATAGCTGATTATTTATGTCAATGCAATGGATTGCCTATTTTCCTATAAAAATTCCTTGTTTTGATTATCAACATCCATCTTGTTGGCTTCCACTACCGCTATAAAAGCTGCTTTAGTTCGATAGCTAAACTGCCATGAATACTCATATCCTGCGTCGTCAATTAATTCTAATGTATTCAAACGCTGCTCCTTTTCATCCCATGAAACTGTAACTATTTGTTGCGCCAATTGAAACGTAATATTGACGAAACCGCTATCTACATTATTTGTAAGACCGACATGCAATGCTCTAGCATACCATTCATTAAGTAAATCAGGATGTAATTTTACAGGACTATTGATGGAGTCATGCAAATTGCTCGCTTTCTTATCCTCTAAAACTGCGCTGTCCAATAAATAAATGGAAGTATTAAAGTCCGAAATGGTATGGATAAAATTCATTCGATCCCCTCCATCAACAGTAAAGAAGGCTTTACTTATACTACCATATGTACCCATTTTCAGACTAGCGTGTCCTTCCAACTGATGAATGCTTTTACCCTTGGCGTTCCTAATATCAAAATTCACCTTGAAATATTGTTGAGGCTGTTCTTCCAAAGCACTGACAATATCCTTTACTACTATTTCATTAGATGAAAGCTTATCACAGCCACAGAATATAGGGATAGCTAAGGATAAAATTAAAATATGAACAGGCTTAATTTTCTTCATCATTATAAATCAGCTACTGACCGGCAGATATACATGGGTTGCATTAATACAAAACCAACAACAAAACTGATTTGCAATATATGATTAAAAGAATAAAAATGTAAACCTCCTGAAGAAATATGCTTTTTTACAAACCATCCTTCATGGACATCGTTCCGTTTAGCAAAGCAAATAAATATATGAATAACTTCGAATTTAAGAACCCGACAAAAATCATCTTTGGAGAAGGGGAAATAAAAAAATTAGCAGACAATATTCCTGCAGGCGCGAAAGTACTACTGGCCTACGGTGGCGGTAGTATAAAAAAAAATGGTATCTATGAGCAGGTAATTGAAGCCACAAAAGGTTTTAAGATCACCGAGTTTAGCGGAATAGAACCTAACCCTCATTTTGAAACACTTATGAAGGCGGTTAAAATTATCAGAGAAAAGCAAATTGATTTTATTTTAGCTGTCGGTGGTGGATCTGTCATCGACGGTGTAAAATTTCTTTCGGCAGCAGCTTATTATGATGGTGATGAATGGGAATTAGTGGAGCACATGAAAGCTAAAAAGCAAGAAAAAGTAGTTCCTTTTGGTACTGTTCTAACTTTACCAGCTACAGGCTCAGAAATGAACTCTGGTGCAGTAATTACGAAAGCTGCCACGCAACAGAAAAGAACCTTTGGTGGACCACAATATTTCCCGGTCTTTTCTGTGCTTGACCCTACTGTTGTAGCTTCACTACCGCAGAGGCAAATTGCTAATGGCTTAGTTGATGCCTTTACGCATACCATGGAACAATATCTAACCTATGACCACGGTGCTTACCTGCAAGATAGAATTGCTGAAGGCATACTACAAACAATCATAGAGATAGCCCCTAAAATCATGGACAACCCATCCGATAAACACCTAGCGGGTGAGTTTATGTGGTCAGCGACAATGGCCTTAAACGGACTGCTTAGACTAGGAGTACCAACGGATTGGGCAACGCATATGATCGCACATGAACTCACTGCTTTGCATGGCATAGATCACGCTAGAACCTTGGCGATCATCGCTCCAAACTTATACAGAAAACTAAAAGCAGATAAACTGCAAAAACTGGTGCAGTATGGTAAGCGCGTTTGGGATATAAAGGAGGGATCTGATGAAGAAATAGCTGATAAAGCCATTGAGCAAACAGTATCTTTCTTTGAGTCGCTTGGTATCGATACCAAGCTATCATTGTATACAAAAGAATACCAAAATACAGCACAGATTATACATGACAGATTCGCTGATCGAAAATGGTTAGGTTTAGGTGAAAGACAAAAAGTAGGACCGCAACTAGCCAAAGAAATAGTTGAGTTAAGTTATTAACTACAAAGCGATGGTGAATTTTGTTCACCATCGCTTAATTTCACTACTGTTATAAGCGTATATAAACTAGAACAATTAAATACTCTGCCGTTAAACGCTATATCCCCGAACAAATTAGATTCTAAGCTAAAAAAAGCCACTTTATTCAATGAAAGTAGCTTTACTGAATGCTAGATTTAATCAAGCCCCCTCATTGCACCCGACGTAGTGCAAAATGTTATTGGTAGTTTTTTGTTTCTGCTAGTATAAATTCTACTGATGTAAAAGCACTTCGCTGGCAATTGAAGCTGCTAACATTCTCACAAATCCCCTTCTCAAATACTGGTATGCCTACTATGGTCCTATCATTAATGAATCTTATAAATCGAGCGGTAGAGCAAGAAAGAAGAGCGCTACTTAACAGAAAAACAACATAGGATGCTGATTATTTGATGCGTTTTTGTGAAAAGTAATGGCAACACGTTTTTTCTCTCGTAACATTACTTTTTGTGTAACAGTCTTTCAGAGATTATACAATTTTTAGGACAAAAAAAAAGCCGACTCTAATAAGAGACGGCTTTTTCTATTCATTAAATAATCTTATGCATCCGCAGGTGGTGCCATTCGTGTCGTTATCTCTTGATACCTTGCCTTGATCACACTATCATTAGACAATGAAGCTTTCACTGCTTTATAATTAGCCACACCGATCATTTTTTGTGCCAAAGTGTTCAAAACTTCCTTTATAGCTGTTTTTCTTTCTTCCTGCTCTTCCACTAAGATTTTCATGAATTTTACTTCGAATTCATTTGCACCTAATCCTTTCAATTTCTCTGCATCATCACCAGCTCCCGCTAGTTCAGTATATCTTTTCACATCAAATCCATCTTGCCCATCGATTCTGCTTTGAACAGCAGTAGAAATTTCAGCTTTCATTTGCTCAACTACCTGCATTAATAATGCATAATTGTAAAGCATTCCATCTGTAACTTCTGTGTCTTGTGCCTTTAATGTTTGTACATTAAAACTAACAATCGCAATTAAGGCGAACAAACCACCTTTCAATAATTTCTTTATCATACTATCTTTTTTACTAACTTATTATTTCGAAACGCGAATTAAGGCTAATTGTTTTCTTTAGGCAAATAATTTGGTTAGTTTATCATCTAAAACTGAGAAAAATGCAAAAAGTAGTCTATTATTTAAGCAACTGCGATACCTGCAAAAGAATAATGGGACAATTGAATTTAGAATCTTTTGACAAAATTGACATAAAAAACAATCCGGTTACTGAAGCCCAATTATTAGAGATCTATCTTTTTACCTCCTCATATGAAGCCGTATTTAACAAAAGGGCTAAAAAGTACAAACCCTTAAATCTAAAGGACAAGCCCCTGACAGAAAATGAATTTAAAGCATTGATTTTGCAAGAGTACACCTTTCTTAAACGGCCTGTCTTTATCGTTGCGGGAGAAATATTTATTGGCAACGACAAAAAAAACATAAAAAAGCTAATTGAGCTGCTAGGCAAGAATAAATAGCCTATTTCTTAAGGTACTTTTTAATGTTCTCTTCTGCAGACCAAACCACAACTTCCTGCTCATCGACCAATTCAAATAATAGATTATATTCAATGGCCGGCTGGTTAAAACTACTGACTTGATCAGATTTAACACGACTGTTTAATTTGAAAGATGAGCCGTTATGGTTGTCGTCTGAAATTAACAGGATACTATTTGGTGCAGAAAGGCTTAAGCTAATTTTGGCTTTTAATGATTTAT
This sequence comes from Marivirga sp., assembly GCA_046709585.1. GTDB lineage: Bacteria > Bacteroidota > Bacteroidia > Cytophagales > Cyclobacteriaceae > Marivirga. The sequence continues at coordinate 9,857 of JBKEFO010000051.1, read as the reverse complement.
CAAATGGTTCTTCTAGTTTTTGATAAGCTACTTCCTCAATGTAAAGATGGGTTTGTCCCCCCCCCTCTTTAGTCAATGTCTCATACCAGCTAGAATTCACCAATGCTTCCTTCAACTTATTTGCCATGATAGCTGCATCTGTTGCATTCCAAATGCCCGATAGGTTTATGACACGACCCCCATCTGTTGGCAATTGCTTCGTTGATTTGCATGCGGCGACTAAAACCAGACATAAAGATAAAATGATTCCACTTTTCATAATTAAAATTTAAGTATTCCTTTAAGGTTCAAGAACCTTGCCGAAAGCGAATTCGGTACAGCAAAATTTTGGCCGTTTACATCCTCAACCCATGAATAGGAAATGGTATTTGAAACACCTAATACGTTTAGCACATCTATACCTAACCAAAATGACTCTACTCCCTTTAGATGCTGCCACTCGATTTCAAACTCCTTCGAAAAGCCTACGTCCATCCTACGGTACCATTCGCCTGTAAAAATATTTCTACCCTTAAGACTATTAGGTGGCCCAAATGGCAGACCTGAACCTATCTGCAGTTTTAAACTTACTTTTAAACTTGGGTCATTAATAAAATGATCCTGAAAAAAGATAGATGCCGTTATTCTCTGATCTGATGGCCTCCTGATTAGACCTCTTCCATCCCCTACCACGTCTTCCTTGGTAGACAATAAGCCCAAACTGAACCAAGACTCCATATCTGGAATAAACTCTCCACTAAAGCGGAAATCAACTCCCGTAGCATAGCCTGTTGCAGATAATTCAGGTCTATACCTTATCCTTACATTTTCCACGTCATAAGGAATTAAGTGGAAATAGTGCTTATAGTAAGCAGAAGTTGTAAAGGTAAATGGCCTTTGCCTTAAGCTGAAGTCCTTGGTGTAAGAAGTAACGAGGTGCAGTGCATTCTGACTTTTCACATCACTATTCAATTGTCCCGAAACATCTCTAAGCTCCCTATAAAAAGGATATTGCCGATAAATGCCCGCCGAAAAACTTAATTGACCTGAAAGGTCACTAAAAACAGACCTGTTAATGGTAAAACGAGGACTAAGCAGCCACTCCTCTGTATTAGATCCGTAACTCAATCGCAGACCATAATTAATGAAGGTTCTATTATTAACTTCCATTTCATGTTGTACATAGGTATCCACGAATTCAGCGGTCAACTTATTTTCTCTGTTGACAACATTATTCACTGTCACGAAGTCCGATGAGTCAATAAAACTATATTCATTGATGAGGTCAGAGATACTTTGAGATTTGATGCTAACACCAAAGGATAGGAGGTTTTTAGCGTTTACCTGATAATCATTTCTATTGACAAGCTGTATAACCGATGCAGTTAAGATGTTACGTGCATAGCGAAAATCGCTACCAACACCTCTTTGACTAATACATTCATCAAAAGTGTCCGAGTTAATATCTCGGTCAACATCACATAAACGATAAAAACCTTCCGTATTATTATATTCATATTCAGCAGTATTAAATGCTGATACGGTGATAGCAGATTTAAACTGTGTAGAGAAGAGATGCTTCAGCCGCACCCCAACTTGGCCAGTCCGGTAAGAAAGCGATTCAGCCCCATCATAAACAACTAAAAAACGAAGCTTTTGCTGAAAATTACCGAAATCTGTCTCTGTGGTTGCTGGGTAAACTAAATAATCATTAAAAGCCGAGGCAGCTAGGATATCTATAGACGTTCTATTATTTAACTTTAATTTATAATAAGCTTGAAAGTCAACAAAACGAGGAAGATAATTACCGTTTGTCTCAAAGGTATTGAATAAATACCTTGCATTTTTATACCGTATGCCCGCTATCAAATTTCCCCTCTTGCCTACTTTAGTGCCTACATAAGCTGACGCACCAAGTAAACCAATATTGATATTTCCTTCCAATGTGTCAATTTCCTTGTATTCAACTAGCAAATTGCTTGATAACTTATCTCCATATTTAGATTCCCAACCTCCAGCAGAAAAATTTACCGAGGACACAAGATCAGGATTAATAAAACTCAATCCTTCTTGCTGCCCAGCTCTTACTAAAAAAGGCCTATAGATTTCTATCCCATTGACATAAATTAAATTCTCATCGAAATTACCCCCTCTAACAGTGTAAGAACTACTCAATTCATTATTTGAAACCACTCCTGGCAAAGTGTTAAGTAACTGCGAAAATTCATTAAAAGGAGTGGCCATCTCATTGACGCTAACAGGTGTTAATTTTTGTAAATTCACCTCTGTCAATCTATCTGTTTTGTCGGCCTTAACATCTACTGTCTTTAAATACAGTCTTTCTTCTGCTAAGTATATTCTTAATGTGTCGGTGAAGGGACCTTCAATAGTAAGCTGTTCATTTAAAAAAGAAACATGGCTTATCAGAAGGTTGTAACTGCCTGTTCCAGGAAACTCCAAGTTGAAGATGCCTTCACTATTTGAAACTGAATTTAAGGTGTAATTTTCTACCTGAACCAATACCTCTCCAATTGCTAATTGGTCATTTTTAGTCATTACCTTCCCTACTAATTGTACTTTTTGTCCAACAGCAATTCCAGCGATTAATAAAAGTAGGAAGGAAAGGTAATATTTTACCATGTGCAGAATAGCCTTTATGAACCAACGTTCTTTAATTCTAGAATCGTATTTTTAGGGTCATCAGATTTAAAAACAAAGCTTCCCGCTACCAGAACATCCGCTCCAGCCCGAAGCAATTGGGCTGCATTATTACTATTTACACCTCCATCAATTTCAATTAGCGTGTGTGCACCCGCATCAATAATAATCTCTTTTAATCTTCTTACTTTCGTATAGGTATTTTCAATAAATTTTTGACCTCCGAATCCCGGATTTACAGACATCATACACACTAAATCAACATCTTTAATAACATCTTCCAATAATTGAACATTTGTATGTGGGTTGATAGCCACTCCTGCTTTAAGTCCTAGATTATGAATTTGTTCCAGCGCACGATGCAAGTGATTGGTCGCCTCGTAGTGAACCGATATAGTTGCCGCACCTACATCATGAAAAGCCTGGATATAATTCTCTGGCTTTTCAATCATCAAATGAACGTCTAAGGGTTTCTTCGCATGTTTGTAGATAGCCTCACAAACAGGCAGACCAAAGGAAATATTAGGAACAAAAATACCATCCATAATATCAATATGGATGTAGTCAGCTTGACTATCATTCAGCATTTCAATATCCCGTTGCAGATTGGCGAAATCAGCAGCTAAAACAGATGGCGCAATAAGGTGACTCATAGTGCTTAAATATTAGGTGGTTTCAGGTTTTATATAAAATGGCCTACAATAAAAAAGCCCACAAATTGTGCGCTTTTTTATTTTGTGTTTTTAAGCAGGCTTATTGATCATTTTTAGATCAATCAACTTCGATTCTTCATAACCAATGGTAAGGTATCCAAAAACACCACCCGTTGACTCTGCGACCTTTTTCGCTATTTCCTTCATTGATTCAACAAATTGGACACCCCAAGCGGTTTCAATCTTAGGTAAAATAGCATTAAGCCTCTTTAAATCCTCTACCACCATTTTACTTCTGGTCTCGGGTTCTTCAGGGTAGGATTTTAACAAATCATTTAAAGTATCTTCAAAATGCGGTCCTATTTCTTGGTAATACGCAAGTAGCTCTTTCCTTGCTTTACTTTGCTTTATTCTTGTTAAGCTTACTGCCTTTTGAAGTTCACTTTTCGATATCTCTTCATCTGCTCCAGCAATTAAAATTGTCACAAGTGCAGGAATTTTTTTCATCAACTCAATTTCAGCTTCAGATAGTTTTTCAAATTCTGGTATCATTGTCAGTATTTATAATTTGGGTGCAATATAAGCAAAGCACTTTTTTTTTGCGTCACTCCCGCTAAATAAAACGATAAAAATATTTAAATACTACATTGGAAAATTAGGATGGTGGTTAATGCTTTCTATCTGATGTTGATGGTGCTTCAGGTGTGCATTAAAGAATTGCAGCATTTGGGCAATTTTCATTTTGCCTACTACTGGTTGATTAAACGTAAAATAATCAAGTTTATCATCTGGATAATTCTCTAGTACTTCTTGTATGTACTCGTGTAAATCTGACCATTGATGGTGGAAAGAATGTGCGTCTTTAGCTAAGTCGAATTTATCCTGATTGTCCTTCAATACCTTCGGAGCCTTAAACTTCTTTTTTGAATTCAGCCTGTTTACCAACAATATTGTATAAAACTGAGATCTAAAACCTAGCTTCAACAACTTCCGACTAAAATCAAATTTCTTAACATAGTCAATAGAAAGCTTCTCGGAAGTATATAAATGATGCATCACCTCCAGCATAGACCACGAGTCAGGAGCCGGCTTGAAATTCAATTGAGCTTCAGTAAAGACTTTCAACAGAGCATCATAATACTCCTTTGTTTCTACTAGTCTATTCCAATGTTTATCTAATTGCTTGTGCATACTTATTTCTTTAAAGTAAAGGACAACCACACAGGTAAGTGGTCTGATACCGTACCCGCCTGATAAACTACACCTGCGTCAATTTTTCTTATCCTGTTACCAGAATAGAAAATGTAATCTAAGCGCTCATAGGGTCTATCCGTATCAAAGGTAAAAAACCTATCTTCATTAGCTAGATATTCTTGCTTACTAATTGCCTCCTTGATTCCCTCTATCTCGTAAATTTTGCCCAGTGTAGAATCCATGTCCTTCTTGTCGTTTGCAAAAGGCGGTTTGCTATTGAAATCTCCCATTAGTATAACTGCATAATACGGCGAAAATTCTCTGTACATTTTAGCGACCATTGCCACTTGAACTTCCCTAGTCTCCTCATCAAAGGCCTCCAGATGTGTATTCATTACTACTAAAGTATCATGATTTCCGACCTTCAAAAAAGCAAGCTGCACTAATCTCTCGAGATAGAATTTGTTGTAATAAAAAGGAGCAGACTTGGGCTTGATAAGTACTTTCGCAGCATGACTAATAAATGACATTTTACTAAGAACTGCTTGACCGCTAACGATCATTCCAAAATGGAATTTTATTGGCCAATAGGGAAAGGGTACATATGATTTATCCCAGTTCACTGCAGCCGCTCCAAATGAGTAATTGCCTAAAACAGCCAGACTGTCCAACTGATTAAAATTATAGCTTCGGTCAGCATTAAAATCAATTTCCTGAAAGCCCACAATATCAGGATCTATTTCTTCTAGGACCTTACTACTTCTGTGTAAATTATTATGTATAAGCTCATAAGTTCTCTCAACAGCGAGGTTATTAGTCATCCCAGAAAGGTATCCAATATTATAAGTCATCACTTTAATAGTATCCGAAGGCGTAGTAAATTTTATACCATACTGTTTGATCTTCAAATAGTCTGCTTCATCAAGATTACCTGAACCCGCCCAATAATAAAAAGTGATAAAAATCAGTACCAAAGCTAGCACTATTAAAGTGAGTAGCTTGAAAAACTTTTTGTTTAACATCATAAGGATTGCCGTTACGAACTTAAAAAAATGACCCCTTACAAAATAGCAATTCTTTACTCAAGTATTAAGTAAGCGTAAGATTTAATAAGAAATAATCACTAAAAAAAATTGACGCCTATAAGCAAGAAACAAAAACTATATATTAGCTTTTTCTCATATAGCAACTATCTGGACATCTACTAATTACTAAATACCACTTTGGCCTATCTCAACTCATTTGCCAACTAATGCTTGAAATCTCACCAAACAGTGAGAATTACATTTCTTCCTTTATAACTAAATAAAAACTATTCATTTTAAGTACATTTCGTATCAAAACCTTACAAAAACGCGTGTTTGTCATTATCGCGCACTTTATTGATATTGCATGACTAGCGAGACAAGTAAGCTGAAAACATTAATAATTAACCCAAGTAATATTTAATCTTTTACATTAATTGAAATCATTTTATTAACTGATTATAAGAAGTTTATATCTCTCTATCTATATTCTACTTTAATCACTGTCAGTATGCCAAACAATCTTCTGTTACCATTTTACACCTTTCTATTCATGAACAATAGCTACCGCTCAATAAAAAGCGCTTTGCCGCATCCCAAAAAGGAAATAGTCATATTTAAGAACAGGTCGTCACTGCCTATTATTCTCCTTAAATATAAACTACCTTTGATAGATTAATCAGCGAAACAGAGAACATGATCAACATCAATCAATTTATGATATTGCATTTATTCAATAATTGCGACCTATACAATTTGCCATCATAATTGAATAGACTATAATGCAGGTGAACAATTGAAGCAAACAATCTGTATTTGTAATTATTATTTTTTTATACATTAGAGCAAGTATTCTATGCATTTCAAAAACATCGCACAATACCAAGACTATTTTCGACAGCTGATTTCAGAGGAGCGAAAAGCAGAAATGGATTTTCATTTGCAAGAAATAGTTGCGCTTAGCGGGAGACAAAGGGAGCGGAAAGGGAGAGCGATTTTACTGTTGACAGGAAGAGATGCCGGCATAGGAATTGGTGGTTCCTACCTCGTGAATTTTATGCGCTCCGCTGGCATACCAGATAATGAATTTTCCACTGGAGATGTTGTCATCGCCAGTAAAGAAAATCCCCAGGGAGATGAACCTCAAGGTACCGTAGTCAAGAAAACAAAAAGAAGTATCACCATTGCTTTTAGCAATACCCCACCCTACCTCGTTTATCAAAAAAATATTAGGCTAGATTTATTTTCCAATGATATCACTTTTCAAAGAATGGAAAAATCACTAGTTTCCTTAGAAACGCTACCACTACTACAAAAAAGATTACTTCATACAATTGAACTATTAAATGATTCTTCAGATACCAAATCTGATTTAAATGTCAATCCAATTCTAAATAATAGTCAACAGCTAGCGATTGAAAAAGGACTAGATGAGAAGCCCGTTTTTTTAATTCATGGACCACCTGGTACAGGAAAGACAACTACCCTTTCAACCTTGATACAACAATATGTAAAGTCTAATAAAAAAGTTTTAGTTACGGCGCCATCTAATACTGCAGTAGATAACATATTGGAGAAATTAACAACATCAGATTTACAATTAGTACGCATAGGGAACCCGATAAGAGTTGCTGATAGTCTGCTAAATTGCAGCCTAGATGTGCAGTTGCAAGAGCACCCTTCCTATCAAAATGCCAATGGTATTTGGAGTAAAATTCAGCTCCTACAAAAGGAGCAGCAAGACTATCTTCCTGCTACTGGGCAAAATAAAAGAGGTTTGAAGGACGAGGCAATTATTCACCATGCAAAATTAAAAAAAGCCTATCGTGGCATTCCACATAGTCAGCTTAGAAAGATGGCTAAATGGCTTCAATTACAAAACGAAATTAACCGTTTGTATGAACAAGCCAATGCGCTGCAACAAGAAGCTATCGATAGTATCATTGACCGCAGCCAGGTTGTATTTGCCACCAATGCAGGTGCGGGAAGTGAGCTATTAAAAGACACAATATTTGATGTAGTATGTATCGACGAAGCTACACAGTCGACAGAGCCCGAATCTCTTATTGCGCTAACCAAAGGCCGCAAATGGGTGCTGGCTGGTGACCATCAACAGCTTCCTCCGACTGTTAAATCTGCCAAGGCGATTGGCTTAAAAGAGAGCTTATTTGAAAGGTTACTAAAACTTAATGGAAATGATATAACTCAATTGTTAGGAATTCAATACAGGATGAATAAGCAAATCATGTCCTTTTCCAATGAACAATTCTATGATAACAAACTCCATGCGCATCCTGCTAATGCAGGTCACACATTAGCTAATTTACCTTCATACGCAGCCTATCCTTTACATTTAGATATCTCGCCCGAAGTAACAGATAGTTCAAAAGCAGTGGTCTTTATTAATGCAAGTGAAGGTCAGGAAAAAGCGATAGCTGAAGGTTTTTCATTTTATAATGAAGCGGAACAAATTTTGGTGCAGAAAGTGGCCGACAACCTCCTATCTAGCAGGCTATTTCCTGAAGATATTGGAATTATATCCCCCTATGACCAGCAGGTGAGTCAGTTAAAACGAAAATTAAAAGGTTACCAAATAGAAATAAAAACCGTTGATGGCTTTCAAGGCAGAGAGAAAGAGGTGATCATCATCAGTCTAGTTCGGGCCAACTCATACGGCAAATTAGGCTTTCTAAAAGACTACAGAAGACTTAATGTTGCAATTACTAGGGCTAAAAGAAAATTGATTATTATAGGCCATGCTGACACCCTAAATCAAGACGAGGTCTATCACAAATTTCTACAAAGCATTCCTTCCTTATGACAGGTACTTTTATTCATTACGGTTTACACTTTATTTTCCCACTCCTAATAGCGTACTGGTATGATACTAAACACTGGAAAAAGACTTACATCCTTTTATTAGCCACCATGTTGGTCGATCTAGATCACCTGGTAGCGAGTCCTATTTTCGATCCTGACAGGTGTAGTGTTGGCTTTCATGCTTTACATAGCTATGTAGCTATAGGCATCTACATCTTGCTATTAATACCAAAAAAGAGCAGATTAATAGCTATTGGATTACTATTCCATATGTTTACAGATCAGCTAGACTGCCTTCTTTAAAATGGAAATAAGACAGGTAGTAAAAAGGTGGCTAGCAGCCAAAAAATGATGTTGAGTAATAAGCCTACTTTTACAAAATCCGTGAATTTATAATTACCTGCTGAATACACCATGGTATTGGTTTGGTAGCCAATTGGTGTGATAAAGCTTGCTGATGCAGCAAATGTTACTGCCATCAAAAACGGAGTTGGACTTAACCCTAACTGCACACTTACGGCTATGGCTATTGGTGCCATTAATGCTGCTGTCGCATTGTTAGACATTAAATCAGTTAGAATCGAAGTGACTAAGTAAATTCCGCTGAGCAAAATCACAGGACCATAACTACCTAAATGATCAATTATACCTATGGCAATTTTTTGATCTAGCCCTGAATTTTTTAAAGCCACCCCAAAGCTTAAAACACCTGCCAGCAAGAACACAATTTTCCAGTTAATTGCCTTATAGACCTCCTTCATACTCATCATATTAAGTACTACCATTAATACGACACCCACCATCACAGACATCACAATGTCCATAATACCGATACTGGCCGCGGTTATCACACCTAAAAGAATGAGTACCACTGCAAGAAATTGCTTCTTGTTGAAATCAACCATTGTATCGGAAGAGAGCAAGGCAAATGGTGCATTCTGAGTCATCTCAAGCCTTTTCAACTCTTTGACATAGTGCGATTTCACATCTGCCAGTAATACATCTCCTGCTTTTAGCTTTACATCATAAATATTTTCGTGCAAAACTTCTTCACGATGCTTTATTGCTAATGGTGATGCTCTAAACCTTCTCCTAAAATCGAGCGACTTTAAGGTTTTACCATCAAACTCAGAATTGGCCGAGATGATCATTTCAACCAATGAAGAAGATTTTCCCTTTAAATTATCCCCAGCCATTTTTACTGAAGACCCTTCTAATACTTTGGCCCTACTTTTCAGTTCTTTGATATTTGAAAGGTTACAACGCACCTTCAAAATATCGTCTGCATATAAAATAAAATCTCCCGGAGGTAGATTATATCGTGTATTATTACGCTTCAATTCTAAAACATCAATCTTTAAATCCTTCACCAAAGGACTATTCATGATGCTTTTGCCAACAGAATCAGCCCCCTCCATCAACTCAATTTCAGTTAGATATTCTCTCATTCCAAACTTACTCTCTAAATCTTCATGGTGCCTGTCTTTGGGTAAAAGCTTCGTACCTATCAGCAACATATATGCAATCC
>JBKEFO010000050.1:0-13726 GCA_046709585.1 Marivirga sp. | reverse complement strand
GTTGGTTGTAGGAGGTAGCAGCCTGAAACATTCCAAAGAATAAAATGATGTTGCTTACATCCCAATGGTCAATAGATTCATTGAAACTGCTTGCTCCACGAAACATTTGATTTAATGATAACGTGCCTGAGAGATCAGGCGCATCAATGGCTGGAATTCTGAGGTTGGTGCATCCATAAAATGCAGTCTGCATATTTGACCATTCAATATCACCCCATTCCTCAACAGTCAATATCTTGTCTTTATCTCCTCCATTATTAAAATTTATTCGAGGGAAGTCCCCGCTAATCAAGACTTGGTAAGTATCCCCAAAGGATAAGCTATTTATTGTGTAATTAGCTAATTGTCCACTGACTGCCCCATTTCCAAGACCAAGAGTCGATAGGTTAGTCCAAACAACATCATAATTATATCCACTACCAGCGGTAGGGATGGTTATTTGACCATCAGTAGTTACCCAGGTGGTTGTAAAAGGCTTTCCTGCCCATTTTCGAGCAGGGTTATTAGCGTCTGAAGTTATATTGTACAACTCAGCACCAGCTGCGCCGTTGTACTCAAATACTTGAAAGTGATAGAAGATCTTGGGACTTAGGTTGGCAATAGCAACGGAGTTGCCAGTGCCATTAAACACCACAAAACCATTTCCTAGTTCTGTGCCGGGGGTGCCATATATGGCATCCGCAGTGTAGGTGTCAAGGTCGGAGGGATTGACATCAGGGGTTGCGCCAGCCCGGGCGACTACTATTCTATTAGTCCCATTACCGTTAGTCCAGTTTACCGTCATGGAGGAGGTGGTGACATTGGTAAAGTTGAGGTTCGAGCCTTGGACAGTCGGTGTTTGTGCAAATGCACTATTAATACAAACAGAGGAAATAAATACTAATAAGCAGTTAAAATTCCTTCTTAATAATGAAGAATATGCCATCGATTTAGTAATATGTTAAATATTAAGTCTGATATCGGTATAGTTCTTCCTTGCTAGAGATTACTTTGACATTATTCCTTAATTATCAATGAAAAAGAACCCTTACCCCAATCAATGTTCGTGATAAAAGTCAATTTTTCCTACGAATTGTTAATATTTTATTGGGTGGTTTGGGATTGTCTTTTTTAAAAAGCCTCCTATTAAAGGAAGTGATTCTGTTCAAGGCTAATTTACATATTCGTATTTTCTGAGTTGACGGCTTAGAAAAGTGTATGAAGCAGTTAGCTGCTGATGTGTGGCTAGTAGTAATAGCTTTTAAGAGGGTATAAAAAAGGCCGATTCAATTTGAAATGGCCTTCTTAACAAATGGACTATTTCTTTTTCAGAAGAAATAGTTTATACCTATACTAGGTGAAAATGTGCTAAACCCAAAGGTAAAGGTGTTGGTTACGTCCTCTACAGCTGGATCAGTCACTGGGTTAGTGTTTTTCATTCTATTAAAACCAATGATATTAAAGCCGAGATCAATATTGATATGTTCACTTGGGAATAAAGCTATACCAGCTCTTACTCCTACATTAAAGGCGAAGATATCTCCAGTATCTACCTCTGTATTATTAGTTACAGCTTTAGACCCGCCAGATGCAATGCCTATTGCGCCTTGTCCGTAGAAATTGACTAGCTCATTTACAGGCATGTAGTATCTTGCAAACGGACTAAAGTCAATGTAATTAGTGCTGCTGTAATCTCCATCTGGATCGGTGTCTTTAGTCATATTGTAACCAACCCCAGCACCTATAGCAATTTGATCACTTATAAAATAACCTACCCTTGGCGCAAAGGAAAAAGTTGTAAAAGTACTCTTTTCTACTGAATTAGCGCCAACGGATTGTTCTCCTCCTCTTGTGCTAAATTGTAAAGTACCGCCAGCAAATAGGCTTCCAGCGGAAGTTTGAGCTGAAACATTGTAGCTTAAGAAAGCGATGGTCATTAATAAAATTGCTTTTTTCATAGCTAATTATTTTAGTTTTAGTAGCAGCCAGATAACGATGAAATATATACTTTGTTGGATAAAACCTGTATTAAATTAGATGCATGAGGTAAGGTCTTCTATTTCTATTGTTTTACTTTTAAGTTTTTTTAAGCTGGAACTTTTAAGACCTGGTTGTCTTTCAATGGTTTGAGTATATGTCAAAACTTTGTGTCAGCTTCTTAAATAAAAAAGAATAATGTAAGTTTTACTATGCTTCTATTCACAAGTAATTCATCACAGTTTTATGAAACGGGCTGCTTTCATCTGAGTAGTATGACTAGCTTCATCAATTAAGATAAAATATAATCCGCTTTTTAAGTGGGAGATGTCAATTGATGATAGGATAGCTTGATAGCTTTCCAATTCTATTTGGCCAGCTTGACTAAAGATTTTATAATGGCCATTTAGTATGGGTAACTTGAGGTGTAGCTGATCAACAACGGGATTTTGCATAAGCTCAATTTTTGTGATGAGTTTATCTTTAAGCGCAGTAACTACTGCCTCAAAACCAGCTAGCTGAAAGTCTAAAGTGTTATTGTCTCCGGCTAGGTAATCATTGCTTTCAGGTATTAATAGTGAAAATGATTTGTCTGCTATGGTCTTTAACTGAGCGGTATCTAATTCAATGATAAAACTGGCAACGCTATCGCCCGCAGCTATATTTAATGGAATGTTAGTGCCATCAGCTTCAGGGGAGGTGGTGAATTGAGCTGGGAAGAAGATATTATTGAAAGCTGTAAGCTTTATATCGAAGCTTAAAGGTTCAGTAAGCTTTTCATTGGCATAAATTAATACTTCACGAATAGGTGTTTCCACTGTAGTAGTAATTAATTCCTGATCGAAATTTAAGACAATGCTGGTGTTTACCGTTTCAGCAATGGTAGCGCTCAAGTTTATAGTGGAACTATTGATTTCATCGCTACTGATGGTAAGGGTAGCCTGTATGTTTTGATTAATATTTTCGCTGGGTAATAGCTGAATAAACACTTCTTGGCTGATCATTCCGTTGGCATCGGGAGAGATGCTTATGGAACTACCGTAATTACCATCAGTGGTGGACAATAAAAAGGCATCAAGATCTGAGCTAATCGATATCGAGGAGCTTAGAAATTCTCCTGTGAGGATAAAGTTCTTCACTACAGGGGCATCTTCAAAATTAACAGATCCGAAATTAATAACACTTACACTAGCTGCAGCTGTTGGTGTTTCAGTGTCACCACAGTCGTTTTGCCAAATGCATGTCACCCACTCTGGATGGTCTATAAAAGGGTTTCTATTGCCTTGGAAGTCATATACCGCCTCGTTTCTGTTGATTTCTTTTTCGCTGACCGGGTCGTTCTGATGCCAGTTGATGAGCATATTTAAGGCCCAATCTTCATATACTTGGCTGTTGGTGCCGTTGAGCACAATAGCGGCCTCAGTAGAATTAGTGTCCCAAGCATCAATATCAACTTCATACCTCGTTGCCATATAAAAATAGATTCTGGCAATGTCTCCTTTGAACTCATCTGCTGGCTCGAAGATGGTGCCGCTATAACCGTTGGTAGTATTGCTGCCTTTTTTGGCGCCATTTCCGTCTTCTGATGAAATTTCGCTTCCATTGGTCTCTCCATAGGGTAAGTTGCCTCTTTCACTATTCATCTTTTTGTCAGTAGGTAACACCATATGAGCGTCAGACCTGGGTGTGCTGGCAGAATTAAACCAACTTTGAGGAAAGGTATGTTCCCTGTTGTACTTATCACAGAAGTCTGTACCTCCGCTTCCTGGGTCTTGATCTGTCCCAAAAATAAGATCACAATTGGAGTAAATATCCCAAACAAACCCATCTGCTCTCGTGTCAGCTACAGGGTATAAATCCCACAAGGCACTATAACCCCTGCTATTATGGTTATCTATAATAAATGAAAGGGTAGTCTTTAACTCATAAGCAGTCTTGTCAGTAGCGGAGGCGTAATAGTCGGATGGTATTTGACCCAAGGTATTAAGTGAAATAAATAGACCAAATGCAATGAGCATGAGTGCTTTCAGGAAGTATGATTTATTCATGGTTTTTCTATTGAGACTGCAAATATCCGAAAAAATAGAGGGAATTAATATTATCGATTGTATTAGTAGCAGCCTTTGACCAAATTGTGCTGATAGCTCATGATAGTTTTGTATAATTGTCAGTCAATCTAATGGCTCATGCATAATTTCATTGAATTTCTGAAACAAAGGCTTCAAGCGAATTTGCCAGGCGAACTGGCACATCAGAAGATGATGGCTACGCAAATTGGTCAACAATTTCGGATGAATCATACCACACCTCCCAGAAAGGGTGGTGTCATGATCGCTTTGTTTGAGGAAGACGGTAAGCTGTATTTTCCACTGACACAGCGGCCAAAATATGATGGTGTGCATGGTGGTCAAGTGAGTTTACCGGGAGGTAAAATGGAAGTTCATGATGAAGATTTAATAGCCACAGCCATTCGAGAAACCGCAGAAGAAATTGGCGTACTAATAACACGATCGCAGGTAATAGGAACCTTAACAGACTTGAATGTGACGGCCAGCAATTTTATTGTAAGTCCTGTAGTTTCAATATTGGAAGGCAAGCCCAAGTTTAACAGAGACCCAAGAGAGGTAGATCAAATATTTTCTGCCGAGCTAGGGCATTTGTCACATCACCAAACTTTGAAAGAAACAGAGCTTACCGTAGGACCAAACATTAGGTTGAGAGCCCCTTATTTTGACATCGAAGAGAAAATTGTTTGGGGTGCTACCTCCATGATATTAAATGAATTTGTTGCCCTTATAAAAGAGTTTGAAAATGAATAATAGCCCACTAATTACCAATGATGCTGTCGTATTTGGCTTGTTGATGATGATCTTAGCCGCAATATTTATTACCTCATCAAGTAAAAATTCAGGATGGAAGAAATTTTATAAGTTTATCCCCTCTGTTTTGCTCTGCTACTTTATTCCCTCTTTATTCAATACTTTTGGAGTAATCTCTGGTGATGAGTCAAACCTTTATTTTATCGCCTCACGCTATCTACTTCCCACTTCTTTGGTCCTGCTAACACTTAGCGTTGATTTTAAAGGGATAGCGCGCCTAGGTAAAAAAGCGGTTATCATGTTTTTAACGGGAACCGTTGGCATCGTGATAGGAGGTCCTTTAGCTATTCTAATTACATCGACCTTTGCTCCTGAGATAGTAGGAGGTGTTGGGCCTGATGCTGTATGGCGAGGCATGACTACCATTGCTGGTAGCTGGATCGGTGGAGGAGCGAACCAAGCGGCTATGTTTGAAGCTTTTGGCGCAAGTGATGATCTTTTTGCCACCATGATTACTGTAGATGTGATAGTGGCTAATATATGGATGGCCTTTTTATTGTATGGGGTGGGTATATCTAAAAAGTTAGATAAGAAACTCAAGGCTGATGCCTCTGCCATTGACGAATTAAAAAGGAAGATATCGGATTATCAACTCAGCATCATGAAAATACCGAGTTTGAGTGAGGTGATGACTGTATTAGCTGTAGGCTTTGGGGCTACTGCCATTGCTCATTTTGGTGCCGACTTAATTGCGCCTTGGATAGCCGAACATGCTCCTCAGCTTGACAAGTTTAGTTTAACATCGGGCTTCTTCTGGATCGTAGTTATTGCTACAACCATTGGCTTGTCATTATCTTTTACAAGCGCTAAAAAATTAGAGGGCGTTGGTGCATCGCGCTTGGGCTCTGTAATGATTTATATATTAGTAGCTACTATTGGAATGAAGATGGATGTTACCGCTATTTTAGATAATCCAGGCTTCTTTTTAGTAGGAATTATATGGATGAGCGTCCACGTTATACTCCTCTTAATTGTGGCTAAACTTATTAAAGCCCCTTACTTTTTTGTAGCGGTGGGCAGTCAAGCAAATGTGGGTGGAGCTGCATCAGCCCCTATCGTTGCAGGTGCTTTTCATCCAAGTCTGGCCCCAGTAGGTGTGTTATTGGCTGTTTTGGGTTATGCATTAGGTACTTATGCCGCTTATATATGTGGTTTATTGATGCAGCTTGCTGCAAATTAAGCCACTTACTACTCCTTGGCGGAAGTAATTAATACGGTTAAAATCAAGGTTTTGGCATATTGAAATCATTTGGCTCCAAGTATCAACTACTAACACATATACGGCCAGATGAGGGATTGAACATACCCTTGACTAGATTGATCAGCCGGATGAGTGAGGAAAGTTGATCCAGCCTACGACCAAAATGATTTTTATACAGATGTATTACAATGCAGCTTTTGAGATTATTGACTTGTAGTGGCTAGAAAAACCAGCAGAGGCACATGGTTTAATTGGACTATCAGTTGGTTTAGTGCATTTAGATGATATCTAGCATGTATTGGCGACCAAAAATTAGCTGTTGTTTTGTTATTTCAAGCCCAGAGTCTCTCTGTAGGTAGAGTCTGCTGCACTGTTTCTATTCCAATAGTCGAGCATCAGTCTTTTATCCAACTGCCCTGATGTAGTCATGATTTGTCCATTCTCAGGGTAGCTTTCTTCCCACGACTGTATCTGATGGGGGAAGACGGTGGTATAGCTGATCTTTAAACTTCTGTTTAGGTCAGGGTATTTTATTGTTAAAATCGTTTGGTCACCTTGGTTGTCTCTTTCAACGCTAGCCTTATAAGCTGCTGTTGGCTGATGCTTCAGACGAAGGTACATGCTAGAGGGAATTATTTTGACATTGCCTTGTGGAATGGACTGTGGATCTAGTCGGATAAGGTTCCAAAATTCATCCTCAATCCATGTTAAAGGTATGCTTATATTCTGGTCTCCTTCACTTTCAAAATAGCTTCTAGTTAAAACACTATAGTTGTCTACATCTTTGTTGAACTGCATGAATACATGCCCACACCATTCCTGCACGGAGGTAGTTAGCTTTAGCGCATGTAAATTGTCACTAGGATAAACGGGAGAGAATATGGAGCTCATGATGGAATAAGGATAAATTCCAGTATTAAATTTTTTGGTAAAGTTAAGTTTAAGTACCTTTTCTACGTCGGCTTGGTTGGCTGAGGGCTTATCTGATTTCACTTGCTTAGACTTTGAAAAATCTTCTGTCACATAAACCAGCACGGCCTGTCCCTCTCGTTTCTCTCCGTAACGTACTTGTGTCAAGTCATAGCTGGTAAGCTCTGCTTTTCCTTGGTACCAATAGTCACCAAAATTATTAGCAAGGGTCAGGGTATTGCCATTCTTTGTATTTACCTCACGTGAATCGGCTTGTTGGGTACATGCCTGTTGCGTAAAGCTTAAAACGATTACAAAGAGTGTGGTGAGCTTTTTCATAAATTATAAGTTACTTATTGTTGATACGCTGGAGAATACAAAATGTTAGTGTCTGATGTGTTTCATAATATTAAAGCGGACGAATAATTCTTCCTTGTACCATTGCTGCTTTTTTACCTTCTGGATTATCTCTTTATGGGTATCTTGGTAAGCATATTTCATCATGGATTCTTGGCTTTCCCAAATCGAAAAAGTTGCTTGTTCGATCAAGGGCCACTCACCGACGCCCTTGGTAAACTCTAAACCTTTTGCTTCTTGAATGGCTTGGCTTGCCTTAGGTACGTTGCGCCAAAATACAGGTAGTTTACTTAAATTTATTCTCGCTCTAGTTATGACACCGATCTGACCACCTTTGTAGTCATTTTTTTCTTGAAAGGGGTTTTTACTGTGCCAACTTCCGTGCGAGCTAATCTCTTCTAATTCGTACGTTTCTATCGTTTTGCTCTTTTCTAGCAATTTTTTAAACAGCGGCGAGCTACTGAAAAATTGAGACTGACACCTTACATCTTCCCATTTTATGAGTAAGGCATAGGTTGAGAAGTCCGGCTTAAGACTGAAGCCAAAGCCGCTTCCTGTGCCTAAAAGCTTGCTAAAGACATTGCCAGTAACTTTTAACAATTTAGGGGGTAATAGCTGCATTTGCTTGAAAGCCCACCATTTGTTTGTTTTGAAATGTATAAAAGAAATCGTTACCATAATATTATTACAACAACTGCTTACAGCGAATAGAGTTTAATTAATTAGCTATTAGGGGTTATAGGTTTTTTGTAGATAAGCAAATAACTCCATGAGCCATGCGATGCCCATATGCGCAATAATTCCTCCCCAAATATTCTTACTCTTATAGGCAAGTACGCCTAAAATATACCCGCCAAAAAAGGAGCCAATAGTCTCTCCTGCTGGTTTACCAAAATGTAAAGCTACATAAAGCCCAACCATAGGTAGCACCGCTCTAGGGCCGAGGAAGTAGGTAAAGCCTAATACCATAAATCCGCGAAAGAGAAATTCGGTAGTCATAAAGTCAAAACCATATGCGAGTTCGAAAAGGAGTGCCCTTGCCTCTACAGACCAATCAAAGAATAGGTTGTATGTTCTAAATATAGGGTAAAAGTGCCGAAAGCTTTCTTCAAAAGAGGCAATGGCAATTAAGGGTGCCATCAGCAATATTAGCGGTAAATATTGTCCTACCTTTCTTGCCGATGCCTTCAATCCGTACAAACTTTGATCGTGCTTTTCCTTCCATTTATAGTATACAATAAGTGGTACTATTACAGTTATGATACTGGTGAATTGCCCGATCACCCGATACATATAAAAGCGATTGCTGGTAGAAAAAACTTCCTTAATGATGTCTTGATGTATTTTGAAGCAAACATCAATAGTTAGTATCAGTAACATCAGGATACTTTTTAAAATGAAAGCCTTATCGCGAAATACATTGTCAATTACCTTGAACCTCAGACAAAGCCATACAATGAACGCATAGATAAAGGAAAACATGACGAAATGCCCAAGATAAGGCATGAAGTCAGGGTTTAACTTATCGAGCCATCGCTCTAATTTGAAAGTATAATTAAAAGTGGTTAGGGCAGCTAGAAATAAAGTAATTGATAGGTATAAGCCAATTGGATGGCTTACATCTTTATGATAACTTACAAAATATCTCCAGATTACTTTCATTTTCTAAAACGAGCCATCTCCTCATAGACTTTGTGTATTGGCAAGCCCATTACGGTAAAATAGGAACCCATTAATTCATGGATATGAGTGAGGCCAATGCCTTCTTGTATTCCGTAAGCTCCAGCTTTATCATATGGCTGATGCAAGCTAATGTAATTGCTTATTTCTTCTTCAGTAAGGGCCGCAAAAAGAACCTTTGTGGTGTCTGTAAATGTCTTAATCTCCTCGTTTAAAAGAATTGAAAAGGCTGAAATAACCTCGTGGTATCTTCCACTGAGCAAACGCAACATCCTTCGTGCATCCGATGCATCTGCTGGTTTCTCTAGAAGCTGGTTATCTAAAAGCACAGTTGTATCTGCTGTTAGTATCAGCTTATTGTGATAGACAGGCTTTGCTAAGAATGCTTTGGCTTTTACTTCAGCCAAATACGCAGCAACTTCATTTTTGGACAGATCTTCTCCATAATTTTCTTCAGTGTCTAAACTTTCAACTTTAAATTCAAAGCCAGCTTTTTCTAAAATTTCTTTGCGCCTGGGCGACTTAGAGCCTAAAATAAGGGGGTAAGCTAAATTCATCTTCTGCTATTGAACTAAATAAAAAACCACATATTGTTTTTGGGTAAAAGTAGGTAGACTTTTGTGGCATGGTAAAGCCACTCATGCATACCTCCTGTACCTGTTGCATACTTATTTCTTTGGTAATCAAGGCCATGTTGGCTTCTTCTGACTGTACCTTCGTTAGGCAGTTGTAGAAGTTACGTTCAAAACTTATGTTTTCAGAGCTCCGCTGGTCTTCTCCTTTTATGCCTAATATCTTTTCAAAAAAGAAGTAGTGTAAAACAGTTAAATCTAGATGTTTTACTACCTCGGGAAATGGCCATTTAAGTTGCGTGATGTTTTCAGGTTTTAGCCGAATTTTATAGGTATTTTCTTTAAAAAGTAAACCGAAAGCCCATTTTTTACCGAGTATGATTTCATGAATTTCAGAAGCATTTTCAACTTTTTTAATGATGAAGTCTTCCTCAAGCTTTTTAAGAATGTCCGATTCATCAATATCTTTATATCCTTGAATGATCCTGTGCGTCGGCAATATCCTGAGGTCATCAGAGGCGGAATTTGTGAGGTACATCATATGGAAATTGTATGCTTCTTCACCTGTATGCTTAGTGTTTTCTGCTATACACTTTTGCTTGTACAACATGGAGCCTTCGTATCTATGATGTCCGTCGGCCAAAATGATTTTTTGGTCAGCAACCTTAGCCGTAAATCTTTTAATAATTTTGGCGTTGTGAATCACACTTATAACCTCTCTTACTCCTTGATAATCCTCAATTTCTGATAAAGGCATGAGCATACTTTCGTCCATGTACCCTTCTAATTCAAAGTCAGTGTCTGTATACAAGCCGTGTGTGGCGCTGACGTTCATCTGCGTTTTTTCTAATATATCTATCCTGTCATTAACAGATTTTGGAATAGTATTCTCATGCCGTAATATTACCTTTTCATCCCAGTCGTAAGCCCTAATAAAACAGATGAAACCTTTACGAATATGTTCTTTTAAGCTTCCTGGAAGCGTAAAATATTGATAATACACGTAAATCCCCGGCAAGGGATCTTGTTTAATAATGCCGTGCTGCTTCCATTGCGCTAACTTTTCTTTTGCCTGATCACTAGCATCGGGGCCTTTGGGAACAGAGAGATGAATGCTGTTGTATTCATCTTTGTATAAAGCTTCTCTGTGCTTCTCGGAAACAACATCGAAAAGCGGGCTAGTCAGATTGTCTATCTGCGCTTGAAGCTGCTTATTATAACGCCACCCTTTAATAGGCCTAATTTCTGCCATACTACATTCTATTCTTTCTCCACAAAGAAACTTTTGACGACTCTGCAGTTGTAGCTACAGTCTGTGTCTTTCGTTCTTTGTATAGTTTTGAAACTAAAGCAGCTGCTACATCTAATTCCTCTGCGTCCAACTTTTGGTCTAAATCTTCAGGCGTAAAATATTTTTCAATAAATTTTGTATCAAAATCACCTGAAGTAAAAGCCTCATGTTCTAGCACAAATTTGCAAAAGCTTAAAGTTGTTTCTATACCAACAATTTCATATTCATCTATCGCACGAATCATTCTGGCGATGGCCTCTTCTCTGCTATCGGCAAATGTGATGAGCTTGGCAATCATGGGATCATAATAGATTGGAATATCCATTCCCTGTTCGAAGCCATCGTCTACTCTAACACCTGTGCCTTGGGGTCTATTGTATACTTTTAGGTTGCCAATATCAGGTAGGAAGTTGTTTTGAGGATCTTCTGCATACACACGGACTTCAATTGCATGTCCGATAATCTTTAGGTCTTCTTGCTTTACAGATAATGGTCGCCCTTCAGCGATTCTAATTTGCTCTTTTACTAAATCTACACCGGTAATTTGCTCCGTTACTGGATGCTCTACTTGTAGTCTAGTATTCATTTCTAAAAAGTAGAAATCAAGTTTTTCGTCAACGATAAACTCTACAGTACCTGCACCATAGTAATTGCAAGCTTTGGCAACATCTATAGCAGCCTTACCCATTCTATCTCTTTTCTCAGGGGTTAGGACGCTAGAAGGAGCTTCCTCAATGACTTTCTGATGCCTTCTTTGAATGGAGCATTCTCTTTCGAAAAGGTGAATGATATTGCCGTGGGTATCGCCTAAAATCTGGATTTCAATATGCCGTGGCGAGCTAACGAATTTTTCAATAAATACGGAGCCGTCTCCAAAAGCATTCTTTGCTTCACTAACAGCACGGTCCATCTGCTCCTCAAAGTCTTTCTCCTCTTCTACGATACGCATGCCTTTCCCACCGCCACCAGCACTTGCTTTAATGAGGATGGGATACCCTATTTCTGCTGCTTTTTTCTTGGCAAAGGGAATATCCGTAATGGCTTTATCTAATCCAGGCACCAAAGGAACACCTCTTTTTAGCACAGCAGCTTTTGCTGCTAGCTTATCGCCCATTACCTCTATGGCTTCAGGAGAGGGGCCAATGAAGATTAACCCCGCCTTACTTACCTGCCTAGCAAAGTCAGCATTTTCCGATAAAAAACCATAGCCAGGATGGATGGCATCGACATGTAGTTTTTTACATACCGCTAGTATTTTATCGATACGTAAATAACTTTCTGATGATGCTGCAGGACCTACGCAAACAGCCTCATCGGCATAGCGAACATGCAGGGCATTTCGATCAGCCTCGCTGTATATAGCGACAGTTTTAATGCCTAATTCTCGGGCAGATCGCATGACTCTCAAGGCGATCTCGCCGCGGTTAGCTACTAATATTTTCTTAATCTTTGACATACTCAATTGCTTATCGCTATAGAAATACTTTCGGCTACAATGCTACGTAATTATTGGCTTTTTTACTAAAAAATAAGGCTTTTAAGCAATGAAGGTATTTTTTCATGAATACTTTTTTCATTACATTTGTCGCTTGACTATTGTGTTGTATTAAGATAAATAAAAATTAGCAGTGGATTTATTTGAGAAATTGAAGGTAGATATGGGTCCTTTAGGTAAGCACTCAGATGTTGCGGAAGGGTATTTTATGTTCCCTAAACTAGAAGGAGAAATTTCTCCTCACATGACCTTTAGAGGTAAGGAAGTATTAACCTGGAGTTTAAATAATTATTTAGGATTAGCTAATCATCCAGAAATTAGGAAGGCAGATGCTGATTCAGCCGCCAAATGGGGCTTAGCCTATCCTATGGGTGCAAGAATGATGTCGGGTAACACCTCGCAACATGAGCTTTTAGAGGAGCAGCTTGCAGACTTTATAAAGAAGCCTGCAGTGATGCTACTTAACTTTGGTTACCAAGGAGTGCTTTCTGTCATTGATGCTTTAGTGGGTCGTAAAGATGCTATCGTATATGATGCTGAATCGCACGCTTGTATTGTTGATGGTGTAAGATTGCACATGGGTAAGCGTTTTGTCTATCCGCATAATGATATAGAGAGCCTTGAGAAGCAACTACAACGTGCTACTAAGTTAACGGCTGAAACTGGCGGTGGTATTTTAGTGATCACTGAAGGTGTATTCGGTATGACTGGTACGATGGGTAAATTGAAAGAAGTGCTGGCCTTAAAAGAAAAGTATGAATTTCGCTTATTAGTTGATGACGCTCACGGCTTTGGTACCATGGGTGAAACAGGTGCTGGAACGGGCGAGCAACAAGGGGTAATGGAGCAAATAGATGTTTATTTCAGTACTTTCGCAAAGTCTATGGCTTTAATAGGAGCGTTTGTTGCAGGAGATAAGGATGTTGTTAACTTTTTGAGATATAATATGAGGTCTCAGATTTTTGCTAAATCGCTACCAATGACTATGGTAGAAGGAGGCTTGAAACGATTAGAGCTTCTGCGAGATCAGCCAGAACACAAAGCGAACCTTTGGAAAATAGTTGATGCGCTACAAAGCGGCTTACAAGAAAAAGGCTTCAGTATAGGCGATACGCAATCGCCTGTAACTCCAGTTGTATTAAACGGTACAGTGGGTGAAGCTGCAGCCTTGGCGTACGATTTAAGAGAAAATCACAGTATTTTCTGCTCTGTTGTAATCTACCCAGTAATACCAAAAGGTATGATTATATTGAGGTTGATTCCTACTGCTGTTCACTCTTTAGAGGACGTAGAAAGGACGATTGAGGCGTTTTCTGCTATATTGGATAAGCTTAAAAGTGGTCAGTACAGAGAAAATGAGCTTGCAAAAGCGTTTAAAGAGTAAAT
>JBKEFO010000049.1:0-14082 GCA_046709585.1 Marivirga sp. | reverse complement strand
TCATTTATCTGGTGCGCTAAAACAATGGTAGGCCCGTAATCGCCATAGTTGTCATTATTCTTGAAACTATGAACCTTGGCGTCTAATGGAGCAAAAATGGGATGGAAAGAATTTGCCCAAACATCTACGCCTAGGTGGATGCTGCGTGAGGCTCCTGACTGGAAATGGTTGCTTCTTAGGTATATCACACGGTTCTCTAAGTAGCCACCGTGCCCATATTTATGCTTTTGCAGTTGTTGGAAAACAAAATCATTGAAAAGAGAAGTGTTCGATAAATCAGTGGAAGCTAACTTTTCGTTATTAGCTGAAAAATCCATTTTCAAGCTATTCGTGGCATCTAGCTTTTTTCCCATAACAGGAAAAATAGTTGTATTTTTAAGCAGCGTATTGATATCCATTGTTAAAAAATAAAAAAGACTGCTCTTTTTACAAGAACAGTCTTTAAATGGGTGTGAAGTTATATTTAAACCTTACTTAAATTGGGTTTTGGAGCACCAGCCATGATTTCTTCATTAGCATATTGCTCGTATTTTTTGAAGTTCTCTGTAAACTCCGTTGCAAGTTTATTGGCCATTTCATAATAGCCTTTATCGTTCTTCCAAGTTTCTCTAGGGCTTAAAACTTCTGACGGTACATCCGGGCAAGTGGCAGGAATAGCGCATCCGTAGATAGAATGGTTCCTATAACCCACTTCATCTAAGCCACCGTTTAATGCAGCAGAGATCATTGCTCTCGTATATTTTAATTTCATTCTTGATCCAACGCCGTAAGGCCCACCTGACCAGCCAGTATTGATCATCCATACATTCACTTTATTATCATCCATCTTTTTACCAAGCATTTCTGCATACCTGGTAGGATGTAATGGTAAAAATGGCGCACCAAAACAAGCTGAGAATACAGTTTGAGGCTCTGTGATGCCAGCCTCTGTTCCTGCCACTTTTGCCGTATAGCCGGAAATGAAGTGGTACATCGCTTGCCCTTTACTCAATTTCGAGATTGGAGGTAACACACCATACGCATCACAGGTTAAGAAAAATATATTCTTCGGTATACCTCCTATAGAAGGAGAAATAGCATTATCAATATGGTCAATAGGGTAGGCCGTTCTAGTGTTTTCTGTTACTTCCGTATTACTGTAGTCTACTTCTCTTGTGCCTTCAATAAATCTGGTGTTCTCTACAATAGCACCGAATCTGATGGCGTCGTAAATTTGGGGTTCTTTTTCTTTGGTCAGGTCTATAGTTTTTGCGTAGCAACCTCCTTCAAAGTTGAACACACCCTTATCTGTCCATCCATGTTCATCATCACCAATCAATCCTCTTTTTTCATCCGCAGAAAGGGTTGTTTTACCTGTACCCGATAGACCGAAGAAAATTGCTGTATCACCATCTGCCTTCACGTTCATATTAGCAGAGCAATGCATAGATAGTATATTATGCTCAATAGGTAGGGTGAAATTCAATACAGAGAATATACCCTTTTTCATTTCTCCGGCGTAACCTGTACCACCAATTAAAATGATATTTTTTGTGAAGTTTACAATAGCAAAGTTTTTTTGTCTTGTACCATCAACCTCAGGGTCCGCTTCAAATTCCGGGGCATTAATTATAGTGAAGGTAGGTTCAAAACCTTCTAATTTATAGCGTTCCGGTCTGAGGAACATATTATAGCAAAATAAATTATGCCAAGCCTGGGTGTTAACAACCCTTAGGTTTAAGCGATATGTTTTGTCAGCACCAGCATAAGCATCTCTTACATACACTTTTTTGTCTTCTAGAAACGTCAACATTTTTTGGTAAAGAGCATCAAACTTATCTTCTTCAAAAGGGATATTGATGTTTCCCCACCAAACGCTGTCTTCGGTTCTGGCATCTTTAACAATGAATTTATCTTTAGGGGATCTTCCTGTAAATTTGCCTGTATCGCACATTAAAGCACCAGTGCTTGTTAATACACCCTCATTATTGGCTAAAGCGTGTTCCGTTAGTTCAGCGGGAGATAAGTTCCAATGAGCTTCTGCAACTTTGTTAATGCCAATACTTTCTAATCCGGCTTTTGAGGATTTTAATCCAAATTCCTTCATTATTCTTTGATTTAGTAGTTGATACGATTTAGGATTGTAAAGTTAAATAAATATCAATGCTTAAAAAGATATTTTTACACTAAATGCAAACGGTTGCAAAGTGTTTAATGTACACTATGGGCATTTTTGAAAGCTATTTTTACCGTTCGTTTGCATTAGTGACCTTCTCCTATTAGCTTTAGCGATCTGTATTTTTAATTAAGCACGTAATTATATGAGTTCAAATAAATCTTTCTTTGGTCATCCATTAGGTCTTGCAACTTTGTTTTTCACAGAGATGTGGGAACGTTTTAGCTATTACGGGATGCGCGCTTTGCTCGTGTTATTTATGGTGGCAGCAATTGAAGATGGTGGAATGGGCATGGATGATAAATCTGCGACTGCCATATATGGACTATACACCATGTTTGTTTACTTATTAGCCCTGCCGGGCGGCTGGTTAGCGGATCGATTTTTTGGACTTCAGAAAGCAATATGGTATGGGGGTATAATTATTGCCTTAGGGCACTTTTGCATGGCAGTACCTACGGACGAGTTCTTTTTTATAGGATTAGTATTAATAGTAATTGGTACTGGTTTACTAAAACCCAATATATCAAGTATAGTAGGAGGCTTGTATTCTGACAATGAGCCAGCCAAAAGAGATGCCGGTTTTTCAGTTTTCTACATGGGTATCAACATTGGCGCTTTTATAGCACCTTTGATCACAGGTTATCTAGGTGAGAGTGTCAATTGGCATTTAGGTTTCGCTGCGGCAGGTTTCGGTATGTTATTGGGTATCATTCAATATAGAATCACGCAAAAGCATTTAGGGGGTGTTGGTGCTTTACCGGAAGGCTATAGTGCTACTGATTCTAAGCAAATAGATTTCAGGAAGAAAGTTAAAGTGGGTATATGGATTTTCCTTGTCGCTTTAGTACTACTCGTTCTTGTAACTACCTTAGGTTATCTTGAAATTGATGCAATAGCTGTTGCCAATGTGTCAAAATACATTGTTGCTGGAGCCTTAGCTTTATTCTTCATTGTCACCTTCATTTTTGGGGGTCTAAATACCGACGAGAAGAAAAAAGTAGGTGCAATTGCACTTTTATTGATCTTTTCGGCAATTTTTTGGTCTGGTTTTGAACAAGCGGGTAGCTCGTTGAATCTCTTTGCTGAAAGATATACTGATAGGAACTTTGGTAGTTGGGAAATGCCCGCAAGTTACCTTCAAAGCGCAAATCCGATGTTTATCATCTTATTGTCGCCAGTATTTGGTTGGCTATGGGTGCAATTAGCAAAAAGACAGCTTAATCCCAATATTCCAGTAAAATTTGCTTTTGGATTAATTTTGCTGGGTTTAGGTTTTGCAGTAATGATAGCCGCTTCACTAATTGTGGTGTCGTCAGGCTCTACTTTGCCTACGTGGTTATTGTTAACGTACTTTTTACATACTGCAGGTGAATTATTCCTGAGTCCTGTAGGCTTGAGTGCGGTAACTAAATTGGCTCCTAAACGATTAGTAGGTCAAATGATGGGCGCTTGGTTTATGTCTGTCGCTTTTGGTAATTTAATCGCAGGCTTGGTTGCAGGAGAATTCGATGGCAAAGCTATTGAGGCTAACCCTTCCTTGTTACCAGATATTTTTACGTTTATTACGCTATTTACGGTAGGGGCTGGAGTTGCAGTACTTATTTTAAGTCCTGTAATTAAAAGACTTACTGGTAACGTAAAATAACTGGCAAACATTAATTTCACTCTATCGCCAAAAAATATAAATTTTTTTATAATTTGTTATTGTATAATTATGAATTAAAGCTATTTTAGCTTATTAATGTTGAATACGATTAATCAGTATAATGAGCTTAAGGATAGCAAAAACTTAGTTTTTAGCTATAAAGGTGCTATTGACGAGGAATTAATCGCTAGTATGTTAGCTATTATCGAGAATAAACTGGGCATGGTCGAGTATAATTCTAGATTAAAGAAAAAAATCTTTAATATCATAGTGGAATTGATCCAAAATGTATTCCATAATTACCAAGAGAATGAAAAAAATATCCCTTTAAATATTCAGGATATTCATTTGATGGTTGTTAAAAGAGTGGAAATATATGAGATTATATGCGGCAACTATATGTTAAATACACAGACTAAATATTTGGAGCGTTCAATAAAGGATGTGAATGAATTGTCAGAAGAGGGGTTACGGCAACGTTATGTCGACCGCTTAGAAAACGGTATTATTTCTTCGACTGGTCGTGCCGGGTTAGGTCTCATGGATATGGCAAGAAAATCTGGAAATAAATTAGAATACTGTTTTGATAAATATGATGAGCAATTGTCATTATTTAGTTTGAAAGTAAACGTAAATATTAATTTATAATATATGGAGGCTTATTATTTAGAAGCAACACCTAAAACGCCTAAACTTGATTTTAATCCTGCTGCGGACACCTTTTTAATCTCGGGTAGATCAATCCCTGAAAATTCTATCGAGTTTTATAAGCCATTGCTCGATTGGTTGGAAAAATATGTTAGAAATCCAAAGGATTCTACTAATTTTGAGGTGAAGTTAGAGTATTTCAATACTAGTTCATCTAAATGTCTGGTAGAGATTTTTAGAAAGTTAGAGAAGATTAATTCTCAGGGAATGAAGTTACATGTTGACTGGTATTTTGATGAGAATGATGAAGATATGCAAGAATCAGGAGAGGATTTTAAAGAGATCATTAAAGTTCCTTTTAGAATGATTCAAATTAAAGATTAGTATAAAATAGTATATGAGCAAAGCAATAGTAAAGTCTGATGTATTTCAAGCAGAAATGGATTTCCTGGAGGAAGTGAGAAAACTTTCTGAGGATGAGAATATTCCTGCGGAAATTGTACAGGAGAATTATAAAAAGCTTTGTAATAAGTATGAGCGGTTAATTGGCGAAGCCAAGTTATTAACTTCTGTGAGTGATAGACTTCATTCAAAGCTTAATGAGGCGAATGAGAAGCTTAAAAATCAGTCTGATGAGATAAATAAGATCAATGATGATCTGAAAGTTAATAATCAATTGTTACAAGATACTATTGATCAGCTTGTGAAGGCGAAGGTTGGTAGAAAAGCATCTTCTATTGTTCTATTAATTGCAATCATTTTATTTATAATTTCCGAAGGATTATTAGAACCAATTGTGGAGGCGAAGTTTGGTAACGAAAAGATTGGTTTCATATTTAAATTAGGGATAGCAATTCTGATGAAACCTATAGATGTCATCGTAGAGAGATATATGATGAGACGCGCTTTGAAAGGCAAAACTACAATTGCCGATAAAATATTCAAATAATTATTTTAATACATATAAAAAGACCTCTTAAGAGGCCTTTTTATATGTATTAAGCTTTTCTTCTAGTACGTGTATATAATCTTCAGATTCTTTTAGTTTCCCGTTTTGTGACTGAATGGTATGCAATAAGTTTCCTATTTCACTACTTAACGTATCAATTCTTGCTTCATACTGTAACTGCAGCTTAGCTTTTTCATAGGCCAGTTTTGACACTAGCTGTTGGTATATAAAAAATGATTCTGGGATTCTACTGCTCATATACTATATTGTCTTCGTTTTTTAAAAATTACTAATGGCTCTTAATGAATACTTTCAAAGTTGCCTTTTTTAATTTGTGTTTTTAACTCATTGAATTGCGATTCTAACTTAGTAGCATAATCAATTGCATCCGTAAGCATTCCCTGCTGTGCCATCAATTGTTCTTTTAAAAAATCTATTTCTTTTCGCATTTCAACTAAATCTGAATCATACTTTTTTTCTAATTGAGCAATTTCACTTTGCGCTTTTTCTAATTGATTTTTCAATTCAAGTACCGTCAAATCACTCATAGCTTATTCATTAATAGCTGTTTGTAAATCGTCTCTGTACTGAATATCCATTTTATTGAATTTTAGTTCAGGATGTTGAGCCTTAATTTTTTCCCTTCCAATTTTTACACTCTGTTGGAATACTTTATTGTCTGGTAATATTTTGCGGTGAGTTCTTAGACCCTTATTCCACATTTCTTCCTTCCATATGGTAAAATACCATTCCATTGAAGGTTGGTGAAATACTGTCAACTGGCGTTTGTCAAAAATTAATTTCTCAATCTTTTCCTTTTCCACTAATTTGCCAATCTTCATGAACATATCCTTAAATTCATCGATCGGAATATAGTTGCTCGTAGCAGTTACAATAGCTATTTGTTTATTGTCTACTTTCATTATCTTACCGTGCGGGTGTTCGTGTATTATGGTAATCTTGTCTGTTAAATTGTCTTGTATTGTATTCATTTGAGTGTTTATATTGTTTGTACTAACCGATTGTATATTTTATTGTTTATTACTAGATGTTACTAATTTTTCCTAGCCCACCATCTACGCCTATTGTTTGACCAGTGATCCATGAATTGCTTTCCTCCAATAAAAAGCAGCTTATATTTGCAATATCCTCGGCGGTTCCATATCTCCCGATCGGATGCCGCTTGTTAGAAGCCTCTTTTTTATCGTCGTTTGCTAGTAAGTTTTGTGCCAGCGGTGTGTCTGTTAGGCTTGGAGCAACAATATTAACGCGGATATTCTTTGGGGCTAACTCGGCAGCTAGGCTAAGTCCTAATCCTTGGATAGCACCTTTAGCTGCAGCAATTGAGGCATGGAAAGATAAACCTGTATTTGCTGCAACAGTACTGAATAGTACTATACTAGCTCCTTTGGCTTTTACTAGTGACTTCAAACACTTTTGAATAACCATAGCGGCACCGACAGTATTCAATTTGAAGTCATTTAAGAAATCTTCTTCTTTTAAGCTCCTGAAGGGTTTTAAATTGATTGAACCAGGGCAGTATACAAGGCCATGGATTTCCTCAGGGAGATCATTTAAATCATCCGCTATAGCGAGAACATCAAGGTGAATGTAATTAAACGTCCCCTCAATTTCAGGCTTGTTTCTTGAAGCTAGTGTCAAGTTCGCATTTTTAATCAGCAACTTTTCTGCTATTGCTTTACCTATGCCAGAGCTTGCTCCAACTATTATTATATTTCTATTTTCAAAACTCATACTAATGCAACAGGCGATTTCTTAAAATGTTTTAAAATTTAAACAAAAAAAAAGAAGCCGAAGGCCTCTTTTTAACTTCGTTAATTGGTCTATATTAATTTGGAGCATTAATATAATTAAGAAACTCTTTTCTTGTTGTGTCATGGTTAAATTTTCCACCAAAATAAGACGTTCCTGTCTTGCTATTCGTATCACCTACACCACGAGAGGACACGCACATATGTGAAGCATCCATTACTACAGCAATATCTTCAGTTTCTAAAATCTTTTTAAGTTCTTCAGCTATCTGTACAGTGAGTCTCTCTTGAACCTGTGGTCGTTTTGAGTAGTACTGAACGATTCTATTGATTTTTGATAGGCCGATGACCTTTCCACTTGAAATATAGGCCACATGCGCTTTACCGTATATTGGAACAAAATGGTGTTCACAATGAGAGTAAAAAGTAATATTTTTTTCAACCAGCATTTGATCATACTTATACTTATTATCAAACAACTTTGGTTTTGGCTTATTCAGAGGGTTCAAACCACTGAAAACCTCTTTGACGTACATCTTTGCTACTCTATTTGGGGTACCTTTCAAACTGTCGTCAGTCAAGTCCATCCCTAATACGTGCATAATTTCTTTGAAATGTTTCGCTATAAGTTCCATCTTTAAGTTGTCATCCATTTCGAATGCATCAGCTCTTAGTGGAGTTTCAGCCTGTGATCCCACATGATCATCTCCAAAGTCATCCATATTCTCTATATCTTTCATCTGCTTATTTTTCTGCGGGGTATTCAACATAATTTCTATCAGTTTCGTATAGCGTAATTTTTAAATCGCTTGATGAGTCTACCCTTGGTCTTAAAAGCTCGTATACAACAATAGCTATATTTTCGGCAGTAGGGTTCAAATCAGCAAATTCTGCTGTGTCCAAATTTAAGTTCTTATGGTCAAATCTATTAAGAATAAGTTCCTTAATTAGGTCGCTTAATACTTTAACATCCATCACATAGCCTGTTTCGGGATCTACCTCACCAGTAACTTTAACAGTTAAGTTGTAATTGTGGCCATGGTAGTTAGGATTGTTACATTTACCAAAAATCTTGTTATTTTTATCTTCTGACCAATTAGGATTATTTAATCGATGTGCAGCATTAAAGTGCTCTTTTCTAAATACGGAAACTCTCATTACTTTTTTATATTCAAATTTCTAATGTGGCTTTAACTGCCAGTTGGATAATTATGTTTTATTTTTTTACAAAAGGCGGCTAACTATCAGTCATTAAACTCACTCATAGTCCTGCTACTACCATTGGTAACAAAGCTTAAAACCATGTCTGCCGCTTTGTCCATTAAAAAAGGTAACTCTTCAAATTGTTTTCGGGTAAACGGCGACAACACATAGTCTACTTGGTGTCCTTGATGAAAGTCGTTATCTACACCAAATTTAAGTCTTGCATAGTTCTGTCCTCCTGTGAGCTCTTCAATATTTTTCAGCCCATTATGACCAGCAGCTGAACCTTGTGCTCGCATGCGAAGCTTTCCAAATGGGATGGCTATATCGTCAGTTATGACAAGGATATTTTCCTTTGGAATTTTCAATTCTTGCATCCAGTAATTAACAGCCTTACCTGATAAGTTCATGTAAGTAGTAGGCTTAATTATGTGAATATGCCGTCCTTTGTATTTAAAATCAGCTTTCATCGCTAATTTTAATGTTTCGAACTTCCCTTTCTGCTGATCGGCTAACCTGTCTAAGGTTAAAAAGCCTATGTTATGCCTTGTCAGTTCATATTCGGCACCTATATTTCCTAATCCTACAATTAAATACTTCATTCTTATTTACGCTACTTGATTTATCTTGTTGTTATTTTGATGTCGCCTTAAATAGGTGGCTTGAACCCATACCCATTCCTACTTTTGATTTCATGGCTTTCTCTGGTTCTATAGTTAGAAACCTTAATTGTTGTACGGGGACATGATATATGTCGCCATTCATAGGGTTTGGAACTGTGGGTACAAAAGTAGTATAAATTTCGTTATCGAGCGATTCTGTGACAAATCCTGTAACTAGTATGCCAGTATTGTAAATGTCTACTAAGACAACTTGGCTAAAGGGCATTTCCTCTATTCCTGTAAATTGAGCAACTGTTTCTTTTATGCTAGCGTATAATGGAACCTGCAGTAAGTATCTTGTTTCAAATCTTGAGAAGTGAAGCTGACCTGTTCTATTTCTTACTAAGAAACCAAAAATAACGATAAACAATAGAAGTGATAACAGTGCTAAAATATTAGTCAATATGGTGGGAGACTCCGCGTTTTGACTCAATAACGTACTCAAAGGTGAAATAATATTGAAAACTAACTTAAAAATTAAAGATAGGAGGAAGATAACAATAATGATAGGGAGCATTAACAGCAGCCCATTTACCAATGTTTTAATTAGGAATGATTTACTCCTAATTGATTCTTGGTGACCTTTTTTTTCTCTATATGAGGGTTGAATCGAATTTTTATTATTCATTGTCGAAAGTATAATTCAAATAAAGCTTAAATTGAAATATAATATCATAAAAGGGAACAGCTTATTGATTTATAAATGCATCTACTTTTAATATGTAGAGCATATTTAATAATTACGGTTGACATAGCTAATTTAATATAACGAAAATTAGAAGAAAATGGCGTTTTCAATTTACATAGTAGAAGATGATCCTTGGTACGGCGAGCTTTTAAAACATCATTTAAGCTTAAATCCTGATTATGCAGTAACCTTATTTAGCTCCTCAATAGATTGTTTACACCAATTATATCTTGAGCCAGATTTAATTTGTATCGATTTTGGACTTCCTGACATGCCTGGTGATAAGTTGTTGCAAAAAATAAAGGCTGCTAATCAAGATATTCCTGTGATCGTTATTAGTGGGCAAGAAGATATTGCTGTCGCTGTTTCTTTGTTGAAAAATGGTGCTAGAGACTATATTATTAAAGATGATCATACCAGAGATAGGTTATGGCAGGCAATAATTAATACCCGTGAGAATGTGGTGCTTAAAAGAGAAGTTGAATCATTAAAAGACCAGCTAGAAGAAAAATACACCTTTTCAAACACCATTATTGGCACTAGTAATAGTATTAAAGTTTTATTTAAAAGTATTGATAAGGCTATTAAATCCAACATTAATGTGTCCATTAGTGGTGAAACAGGCACAGGTAAAGAGGTAGTTGCTAAGGCAATTCATTTCAACTGTGATAGGAGAAAGAAACCATTTATAGCGGTGAACATGGCAGCTATTCCAGCGGAACTTATTGAGAGTGAATTGTTTGGTTATGAGAAAGGGGCATTTACTGGAGCTAATACTGACAAAGTAGGGAAATTTGAAGCAGCTAATGGAGGTACGATATTTTTAGATGAAGTAGCTGAATTAGACTTAAGTTTGCAAAGTAAGCTTTTGCGTGTATTACAAGAGAGAGAGGTGGTTAGATTAGGTGGAAATAAAGAGATTAGTTTTAATGCACGACTAATTACGGCTACTCATAAAGATCTAGGAGTAGAGGTTCAAGCCGGCCGTTTTAGGAAGGATTTATACTATAGAATTGTTGGTTTACCCATAGAAATACCCCCTTTGAGAGAAAGAGATCAAGATATCTTGTTATTGGCTAATCATTTTATTGATTTATATAAGAAGGAAAACAATATTAAAAGCTTACAGCTGCAAGAAAATGCCAAGCGTAAATTAATGCAGTACAATTACCCAGGTAACATCAGAGAATTAAAGTCTATTGTAGATTTAGCTTGTGTTATGGCTGATGATGCTTTAATCAGTGAAGATGATTTAGTGTTTCGAAATGTAAACAAAGAACAGTTTCTACAGGTAGAAGATAAAACATTAAAAGAGTATCAAGTTGAGATCATTTCAAGGTTTTTAAAAAAGTACAATCACAATGTAGTAAAAGTCGCCAAGCAATTAGATATTGGCAAGTCGACCATTTACAACTTGGTGAAGTCAGGGGATATCGTTCTTAAAAAGGACTAATAAACTATGTAATTTAATTGAAGGATGACTTTTAGTGATAGTAATTTGAGAATAGAGCACTATAAATCGGCGGTAGAAGATAGTAGCGATTTAATTATCGTGACTACTGTAGAACTTGAAATAATCTATGTGAACCCTGCTTTTTATAAACTTTTGAAGTATACGCCCATTAAAATAATCTCTAAGAGGGTGACTGACTTTATTCCAGAGAACCACCTTACTCAGTTTAAGTTGGATTTGAATAAGGATTTAATAAACTCAGAAACGCAGATAATTCATCAGAATGGAGAACACATAGACATAGAGTTTAATGTCATCGGCAAGAGGAGCGCCAAAGACCAAGAGTCTTTAATCTTTAATTGCAGAGATATATCCATCAGAAAAACACAGTATAGGGAATTAGAACGCGTAAAGGGAATACTAAAAGGAACAGCAAAAGCAGTTGAAGCATTTTTGCTCTACCCTGATTTTGACAGCGCATTGCAGCAAGCGATTAATATTGTAGGTAAGTCAGCTGACATTGATAGGAGCTATCTTTTCAGAAATAACCTGAACGGTGGAATCGTTCTTACTTCCCAACTATTTGAATGGAAAAAGGACTCCAATGTCCAGAATTCTAAAAGTCTTGAACGGCAGAAGCTGCTAATTGCAATTGAAGAGCAATTTTTACCGAAACTAGAAAGAAAGGAAGTTTGCCAAGCGATTGTAGCAGATTTACCAAATGGGACGGTTATCAAGAATATTTTGGAAAGTCAGGATATTTTGTCCTTTATTTTGATACCAGTCTTTAATAAAAAGCAATTTTGGGGATTTATTGGACTTGATAATTGTACAAATGCTGGGCTATGGCAAGATGAGGAGCTTGCTATTCTTGAAAGCTTCGCCTCGACTATCCAAGTAGCTTTAGCGCAATCTGAGCGATCTAAAGAGATGCGTAAGATAGCCTCTTTAAGTTTAGAACACCCTGATCCAATTCTTAGGATAGACTTAAATGGTAAATTGTTGCTGAAAAATGCGGCAGCCGAACTGATTCAACAGCCTATTATTCAGAATTTCTCCCATAAGAGTACAGAGAGTTGGCTAGAAGTAATTGCTAGCTTAGTCAAAGAACAAAATAAAAATGTAGAATTCGAAATTGTAGAGAATAGACAGCACTATGCTGTTGCAGCTGTTCTTTCTGGTGATGGAAGTTGCATCAATATTTATTTCGTGAATATCTCTAAGCAGAAGCTAGCCGAGAGAACATTGACCAAGGCAACCCAAGATTTAAGTCTTTTTAAAAGTTTAATTAATGACTCTTCTGATGCTGTTCAAGTAGCAAAAGAAGATGGTACTTTGTTTTATATAAATAATGAAGCAAGTAGGAGATTATCAATTGATAGTTCGAGGCTAGAAAACTATCATGTAAGAGATTTTGAAAAGATATTTCAGGCGAGTGGGGAATGGGAGAAGCATATTGATCATTTAAAGCAAGTAGATTATTTAACTATTGAAGGGATCAATAAAAACCAAGATGATAAAAGTAGCATTCCTGTTGAAGTGACAGCGAAATATCTTGAAATAGGCAATCAAGGATATGTAATTGCAAATTCTCGAGATATATCAAATAGAAAAAAAAGAGAACGACAACTCGAAAAACAAGAAGAGAAATATAGAAATATCATTTCTAACATGAATTTGGGCCTGTTAGAGGTGGATAAAGAAGACAGGGTGCTCTACTGCAACAAGAGCTTTGAGGTTATGTCTGGCTTTGCTCTAGAGGAAATTCAGGGTATGAAAGCCTCTAATATTTTTCTCAAAGGTGATAGTGCGGAATTCATGGAAACGAAGAATGCCGAACGCCTCGATGAAATGGCTGATAGTTATGAAATACTAGTTCGCGATAAAAGTGGGCATGCTAAATGGTGGTTGGTTTCTGGATCACCAAATTATAATGATAGAGGGGAGGTAATTGGCTCTGTAGGTATCCACTTAGATATTACCGAAGAAAAAGAAACCAAGCTGAAATTAGATAATGAAAAGCAGCGCCTTGACTATGTAATAAGGGGTACTAATTTAGGTACATGGGAATGGAGCATTAAAAGCGGGAAGCAATTTATAAACCAGCGTTATGCAGAGATTCTAGGATACAGTGAATCTGCATTAAACCCTCTTAATTTTAATGAATGGTGGAATTTGATCCATCCACAAGATATTCAGAAGGAACATGAGAACTTAGAGAAACATTTTAAAGGTGAAACGGAATTCTACGAAGCGGAATTAAGATTAAGGCATAAAGAAGGGCATTGGGTATGGGTGCTTAAAAGAGGCAAAGTTTTAAGCTTTGAAAAGGGAGAGCCTTCCTTTATGTACGGGAGTTTACAGGAAATTTCTAAGTTCAAAGAACTAGAGGATGAGTTACAGATAAACGTAGAGAAGTTTCAGTCTATTTACGATTTAAGTCCTATCGGTATCACTTTAAATGATTTTGAATCAGGGGCATTTATTGATATAAACAATGCAGTGCTGGAATCTAGTGGCTATACCAAAGAAGATTTCATAAAGTTATCTTACTTTGATG
Source organism: Marivirga sp. (assembly GCA_046709585.1). Classification (GTDB taxonomy): domain Bacteria; phylum Bacteroidota; class Bacteroidia; order Cytophagales; family Cyclobacteriaceae; genus Marivirga. The sequence continues at coordinate 344 of JBKEFO010000049.1, read as the reverse complement.
TGACCCCGAAATCTTATGCAAAGGAGGAAGAGAAACAACTCGCTGCTTTAAAAGCAGTAGGGAAATATGGCCCATATGAAAAGGAATACATAAGAAAGGATGGAGTAAGGTATCCTGTTATCCTAAATGGTATTCTTTTTAAAGATATCAGCGGTAAGGAATTAATATTATCTGTGGTGCAAGATATTACGGACATTAAGAAGTCTGAATTACAAGAACTTAATCAGTTGAATGCATTGAGGGCTTTGAACGAAATTCATTCAATAAACAATTCCTCTTATGAGATACGGATTGCTGAAGCGCTAAAATTAGGTGCAGAGTTTCTAGAAATGGAAATGGCAATT
>JBKEFO010000048.1:0-14180 GCA_046709585.1 Marivirga sp. | reverse complement strand
ACAGGTATGAAAGTAAAACAATATGAAGGTGCTAAAATTGAGTAAATAGCAGCTGCTGGAGCGAATATTTGCAATGGCCATCTTCAAATTGAATTTGCTGGATTAGCCTATTTATATCTAGGGCAACGTAGACATGACCTTAATTAATTTATCCTTATTCATAAATAAAGATTAAAGCCTCTGCTCGCAACGTTCTGAGCAGGCTGAAACAGCAGCATAGGTGTGATCTATTACTTATTAAGCAATAAGTAATAGGCGTGTAAAAATGGTCTACTGAACAGATCCGTTTATACTGGTGCAAGATAGCTTAAATAATACCCACCCGCTGAGGGTTTTGTAGAAGAAAGGAAAAAACAGTGGTAATTTCATTACCACTGCCTTGAGGTATGCATAGAACATATTACTAGAGAAATAAGTCGATTTTGAGATTCCCTCCGAAAGACACAAATTTCGAAAAGCACAGCTAGCGGCACCTCTGCCCTTCAATACTCATCGATTAAAAAAATAATGAATAAGTACATTTAAAAAAATAAATCACTAATTTGACCAACAGTAATAAATAATTAATCATAAAATGGGCGTATTAGACCTAATTACAATACTCATCTTTCTTGCAGCTGTCTTCAGTTTTATCAACGTAAATTATTTGAAGCTACCTTCTACAATTGGCTTGATGATTATTGCCTTGGTGCTTTCGATATTAGTATTAATATCAGGTTACTTTTCCCCTGTGATAACGGACTTGGCATTGGATATTTTATCTGGATTCGATTTTAAAGAGGTTTTGCTTGATGTGATGCTGAGTTTCTTGCTTTTCGCTGGAGCCCTTTCTATCGACGTAGATAAATTGAAAGCCCAACGCTGGCCAATTATTATTCTAGCTACAATAGGCACTTTAATATCTACTTTTGTAGTAGGCTTTTTAATGTTTTATGTATTCCAATTTATTGGATACCCTGTTGATTTCATTTATTGTTTATTATTTGGTGCCTTAATTTCTCCCACAGACCCAATCGCTGTGATGGCCTTACTATCTGACGCTAAGATCTCTAAAAAACTTGAAATAAAAATTGCTGGTGAATCATTATTCAATGATGGTATCGGTGTAGTAACATTTCTAACTATCCTCGGACTAGCAGAAACGGGAACGGCCAACTTTGACATAGGATCTACTTTAAGTCTATTTGCTATTGAAGTGGGTGGTGGGCTGCTATTAGGTGCTAGTTTCGGATACCTAGGACACAAACTCCTCCAAATAATAGAAAACCAGCATGTCGAACTGGAAGTACTGGTAACCTTGTCATTGGTGATGGTCTCTTATCGTGCAGCAGAATTTCTACATGTGTCTGGCCCTTTGGCGGTAGTAGTGTTAGGCTTATTTCTCAGCAAAGAAGGAAGACCAGAAACAGAAGCAAAAGCCACAGGTGATTATGTCTATAAATTTTGGCATCTAGTAGATGAGGCTCTAAATGCCATTCTATTCATTTTAATTGGCTTAGAAATCATTGTAATATCAACAGATTTCCGCTCAGATTATTTCATTATTGGTTTTTGCGCAATAATAGTAGTGCTTCTAGCGCGGTTTATAGGAGTAGCCTTACCTATAAAAATCATGGAAGCTTTACGTACTAACTTTGAGAAAGGAACTATCGCTATCTTAACTTGGGGAGGATTACGAGGTGGTATATCTGTAGCATTAGCCCTCTCTATACCAGACAGCTTTGAGGCCAAAGACGTGATTATTTCAGCCACCTATTCTGTCGTTGTATTCTCCATATTAGTCCAAGGCTTAACTATTAAAAAGCTAGTGAAGAAAACTGGCCTCTAGCCTCAAAAATAAATACACCATAATTGTGCTCTTAGATTGAGGAAAGACCTCTAAGCGTATCTAGAAGTAATATGAAGATCAATAAATGGTTAAATATTGGAGGAATAGCTAGCGCTGCAGCTTCCTTGTTGCATGTAGCTATACTTTTTGGAGGGCCACAGTGGTATCGGTTTTTCGGAGCAGGTGAAGGAATGGCGCAATTGGCCGAGAATGGTTCAAATTCACCCCTAATTGTTACTATGGCAATCGCCATTGTACTAGCTATTTGGGCTATGTATGCTTTTTCAGGTGCAGGCTATATAAAACAGCTGCCGCTACTAAAACCAATATTGCTAGCTATTGCAATCATATATATCATGAGAGGTGTTTTAGGTATTCCATTGGTCTTTTATATAGAAGATCCCTACCTAAACGAACTGCAAGAGAAACTCACTTTTATGATTGTTAGTTCATCAATCTCCTTTGGTATCGGCATTCTTTATTTTGTGGGTTGGAAACAGCTTTTTAAACATCCCACCCAAGAAAACCAATTAAAAAATAAGGGACAGTAAAACCAAAGTCTATTTTGCAAAAGTGTAGTAGGTAAATTACCCAAATACCTATAATCTTTCAGCCTTGAAACAGTAAACTATTAATGGAAATTCAATTTTACAGCATTTACGGATCGGCCTCTCTACTTATGGTTATTGTTGGACTTACAATGATTAGCTATTTGAAGAAGGCAAAAATGAATTATCAAAAAACAGTCTTAGGTGCAAGTATTTTTTGGCTGTACCTATCTTCAGTTTTTCTTATACTTTTGGGTAGTTTAACAATGATTAGTGTTTTAGTTACTTTCTATTTTGACCTGAAGTTAAATGACTACTTATAAGTAACGACAAGTGCTCATTTACATCCAATTTATTGAAAGTACGCCTGTTGAATGAAGGCTGCAAAACCAAATAATTATGGCGCGTGCTATTTCTTAAATGGGGGGTTATCCCTTTATATATTCCCGCTTAACCTATCCTACTTTTGACTCCCTTCCGCTCGTACTTAATAATTAAAAACCAACAACTAGCTTTTCTTAGGTGCGGTTTAATCCGATACAGGCTTCCCTTGCTATCTTTGAGCGCTAATCACTGAGCGAGCGGCACTTTCATCACTTACTCTTTTTTTGAGCGGGAAACTGAATGCTAAAGCTCGTTAGCTCTCCTGGTTTAGAATAAACATTTAATTTACCATTGTGCAACTGCATAATCTGTCTAGACAACGACAAGCCGATACCCGAACCATTTTTCTTAGTTGTAAAGAAAGGAATAAAGATTCTTTCTAGTGCCTCTGCAACAATGCCATGTCCATTATCTTCCACTTTAATATAAGTCTGCTTTTGTGCTTCTATCAACTTAACAACAATCAATGGCGATTCAATATTCACCAACGACTCCCGCGCATTCTTAATGAGATTAATCAGAATAAGCTGTAACTGTTCTTCATCAGCCCAAATCACCACATCATTTTCAGGCAATTGCAGGTCTATGGCTACACCATGTTTATTAAGATCCTGTGAAAGCAGCTTTACAACATAGGTAATTAAGCTTTTCGCAGATACATCATCGAATTTTGGACTTGGAATATTGGTATAATCCCTGTAGGCATTAATGAAATTCACTAGCCCTCTACTTCTATTCTCTATAGTTTTTAAGCCTAGCTTTAAATCCTCATGCGATTCCTCTAAAATCAAATAGCCCGACGCTACTTTCTCGCTGTCTTCATCCAGTATATCTGCCATTGAGCCTACTAGTGTAGCTATGGGAGTGATAGAATTCATGATTTCATGACGTAGCACCTTAGTTAGGTTTTGCCAGGCCTCTAGCTCGTTTTGTTGTAGCTCAGTATAGATGTTTTGAATAGAGACAATTTTCCAATCTTTTGTACCCATTCTTACTACATTACAATTGATCGATAGTTTTATTTCGCTATTAACTTCTACCAATTTATTTTTTCCCGGCTCTAATTTTATCAAGTTATCGTAAATAAATGGCTGGCTCTTTTTGATGTCATCAAGGTGCTTTATCTGTGGTGTCAGCAGTAGCTTTTTGGTCATAGTATTGATGATGCCTATTTCACCATTTGCATCGAATTGAATTATGCCCGTCTGAATGTTTTGTAAGACTGCCGATATGATCAATAAGTTTTGTTCCTTTTCAGCGCGTGTCTTTTTGAAGGCGTTGGCGACTTCATTGAAAGCCAAATTGATTTCCTTATAGGACTTACCCATCGCATTATCCGCGCCGAAGCTAGAGGAAAAGTCTGAGTACCGAACAGATTCTAAAAACCTCACCAACTTATGATTGGTAGTATTAAGAAAATATATCAGGTTAAAAAATTGGACAACAAGCAAAACCAGTAATATTGTTGGCGCCAAATAATTTTGTAATTGTACCACAAAATAGGCTATTAGGGCCATATTTATAAAAACAAGGAGCAAGCGAATTACAATTTTAATGCTGAAATGCTTTAAGATCACTGGGTCAATTTTTAGGTGGATATATATTCATTACAGTCCATATTTTTCTAGCCTCCTATACAAGGAAGAGCGTGTTAAACCTAGTTCTTGCGCTGCCTGCGTAATATTGCCATAGTTTTTATCCAAGGCTTTTCTAATGAGTAGTTTTTCTACTTCTTCAATATTTAAATGATCAAGGTTGAGCTTACCTGCTTTTGCTTCCTCCTTTTGACCACTGTTGAAGAAGAAATCTTCCGGCTGCAATATGCTTCCACCGCACATGATTACCGCTCGCTCAATACTATGCTGCAGCTCTCTAATATTACCTGGCCAATCATATTTCATCATTCTACTGATAGCAGCCTCACTGGCTTTGTGCACATCTTTATTATACTTCTTAGCATAATAACTAATATAGTGGTCTACCAATAAAGGAAGATCTGTAATACGCTCACGAAGGGCCGGCAACTGGATCTCAATGGTATTGATTCTATATAGTAAATCTTGTCTGAACTTACCAGATTGAATCATCTCATTAATCGGCATATTAGTAGCGCTAATCAAGCGAATATTAATATCAATCTCCTTATTGCTACCTATTCTGGTTACTTTCCTGTTTTGCAGCGCTGTTAACAGTTTAGCTTGTTGCGGTGCACTGATATTGCCAATTTCATCAAGAAATAAAGTACCATTTTGCGCGATTTCAAACCTCCCCGCTCTATCTTCTTTCGCATCTGTAAAGGATCCTCTCTTATGACCAAAAAGTTCGCTTTCAAATAGTGACTCAGTAACAGCCCCAAGGTCCACCGTAACAAAAGCTTCCTCATCACGGTAAGAGTTCCTGTGAATAGCACGTGCTATCAGTTCTTTACCTGTGCCATTTTCGCCTGTGATAAGTACATTTGCGTCCGTTCTTGCTACCCTCTTAATGGTATCAAACACTTTTTGCATTGACTCACTCTGGCCAATAATATCCTTAAACTGCCTATCTAAATCGGCATATAATTGTTTCTGCTGTGATTTAAGCTGGCTATTTTCTGTGCTCACCTGCTTTAATTTCATGGCAGAGTGTAGCGTGGCCAGTAATTTATCATTCTCCCAAGGCTTTAACACAAAATCAGTCGCTCCTTGTTTAATAGCTTTAACAGCAGTATTTACGTCGCCATAGGCAGTTATAAGAACTACAATAGCACTAGGGTCTATTTCCAAAATCTTATCCAACCAAAAATAACCTTCTTGCCCTGTGCTTACATCAATCGTAAAATTCATATCTAGCAATATCACATCATAACTATCATTTTGAAGAAGTGAGGGAAGCAACTCAGGATTACTTTCAATATCTACTCTGGAGAAGTGTCTTTTAAGAAATATCTTGGCTGCATTTAATAAATCTTGGTTATCATCTACAATAAGAATGCGGCCACTTTTATGATCATTCATGCTGGCAATTTAAATTAAAATTATTCTATTATCTTTTTTCAAACTGTTGTGTTCAAATCCTGTACCGAAATTACGAATACTAAAATAGGGATAATTTATTTAATCGATTTTCTGCTCTATTAAGGTTAGAAGGGGTGAAAAATAATTTTCCCCACAAAAACGCCAAACATCGATACGTCCGAAAGCGGACGATCGCGTACCACAGCGAACGACCGTATTTTCACCAAAGTGTGTTTCCAATACACTAGACAGCATTACCTAAAACTGGCATATATGTTGGCAATGAGAATGCTGTAGACAAATGACTACTGTAATTACTATAAAGTAAGAAATTAGAATGGACAAAATTATTAAGAAAAAGACGTGGACAGTAAACCGAATTTTAGGTGTCGCAATCGCTGTACTTATAGTGTCGTTTGTAGTTTATCAATTACTTTTTGCCGATACCAGATCCACCCTAAATGTTAATAAGGATAGAGTTTCCATTGCTACGGTAAAACTAGGAGAGTTCAAAGACTTCATTCCTGTTACAGGCAATGTAGAACCTGGCGAAACATTTTATCTTGATGCTATTGAGGGAGGAATCATTGCCGGAATAGTAAGAGAGTCTGGAGCTCAAGTAAAAAAGGGTGACACCATACTTACCTTGACAAACTCCAATCTCCAGCTGGAGGTGATGCAACGGGAAACGCAGCTTTATGAGCAGATAAATAATTTAAGACAAACAAGGTTGTTACTTGACCAAAACGACTTGAGCCAACAGGCGCTCTTAGCAGAAATCGATTATCAGTTACGCTTACTGGCACCTCAGTATTCAAGGTTTAAAACACTTTTTGCTAGTAAGCTGATTTCCGAAAGAGAATTTGAACAGGTAAGGGAAGAATACGAATATAACCGTAAGAGAAGACAGCTTACTTATAAAAGTTATAAAAATGACTCTTTGGCTAGAGTTTACCAGCTAAGACAGTTATCAAATTCTGAAGCTAGAATGCAACGAAGCTTAGATGCCGTAGGCAACATCCTTAACAACCTCACTTTACGCGCTACCAGAAATGGTCAGCTAGCAACTCCACAATTAGAGGTGGGTCAATCTGTCTCTACCGGACAACGCCTTGGTCAAATAGACATGATGGATAATTATAAGGTGAGAGTAGGTATTGATGAATTATACCTTCCAAGAGTGGATGTAGGGCAGAAAGCAAGTTTCACTTTTTCTGGAAATGAGTATCAATTAGTCATTAGCAAAATCTATCCTACCATCAGCAGCGGTCGTTTTGAGGTTGATATGGTATTTGAAGGAGAAAGCCCTTCTGGTATTAAAAGAGGACAGACATTAAGAATAAAACTAGAATTAGGAGCTACGGAAAAAACCCTACTACTAGCTGTAGGAGGATTTTATAAAGACACTGGCGGCAACTGGGCTTATGTAGTAGACCCACAGGACCCTACAAGTGCTTATAAAAAAGAAATTAGACTTGGAAGAAAGAATGTAGATTATTACGAAGTACTTTCAGGGCTATCTACTGATGACCAAGTCGTTACTTCAAGTTATGATAATTATGGAGACAATGAAAAGCTACAGTTAAATTGATCTCTAGACATTAGAGACATGATAAACAAATAAATAGGAACACACAAAATCTAAACGAGAACGATAATGGAGCATGTAATTAAAACGGTATCCCTAAAGAAACTTTATACCACTGAAGAAATTGAAACTACTGCATTGGATGGGATTGATATTGAAATTAAGAAAGGTGAGTTTGTAGCCATTATGGGTCCCTCAGGATGCGGCAAATCTACCTTGTTGAATATTTTAGGATTACTAGACAACCCTAGTGAAGGAGAATACCACTTTACAGAAAATGAGGTTTCTAAATATTCTGAAAGACAAAGAGCACAACTAAGAAAAGGCTCGATAGGATTTGTCTTCCAGAGTTTCAACTTGATAGATGAGCTTACTGTATTTGAAAATGTAGAGCTTCCTTTATTGTACATGAAGGTGCCTGCAGCGGAGCGAAAAACTAAGGTAGAAGAAGTGCTGACACGGATGAATATTATGCACAGAAGAAACCATTTCCCTCAGCAGCTCTCTGGTGGGCAGCAACAAAGAGTAGCCATCTCGAGAGCTATTGTAGCAAGGCCGGCGGTGATCCTAGCAGATGAGCCAACAGGAAACCTTGATTCAGCCAACGGTGAAGAGGTAATGAAGCTACTGGAGCAACTCAACAATGAGGGAACCACTATTGTAATGGTTACGCACTCTCCGCACGATTCAAACTATGCCCATAGAGTAATTAATTTATTCGATGGGAAAGTGGTTACTGAAAATATCAGAGAGCAATTTCATGTCTAACAATTATCAGCTTTTTCTTAAAATCAATTCCTAAAATACCGATTCTACTCACGAATAACTTTAGAATAAACCTAAAATTATGCTTAAAAACTACTTTAAAATCGCTTTCCGGAATTTAGCCAAACATAAATTATACACGGCTATTAATTTGATCGGCTTGTCGGTAGGGCTTGGAGTCAGTATTCTAATTCTTCTTTTCGTTCAGCATGAAAATACTTTTGATAATTTTCATGAAAAAGGAGATCGAATAGTACGCGTACTTTGGGAATCAGGAGAAGTTGGAAATGTCTCCATTGGAGCAAGTACTCCTTTAGCTGTCCCTAGTGTTCTAAAAGATAAATTTGATGGAATATTAAAATCGACTCATTATATCGATGGGGAGATACTTGTAAAAAAGGAAAATAGCAGCAGTCAAAATCAGGAATATATGGCCGTAAGTTCTGATTTCCTGGATATATTTTCTTTTCCCGCTATCCATGGTGTGGACAATCCATTCACTACTGGAGCAAGTGCTAATGCAGTAGTGATTACTGAGTCGACGGCGATTAAATACTTTGGTAAATCGGATGCTACTGGAGAAACACTACTCTTGCAGTTGGCTGCCGATTTTGAGCCTTTCGTGGTGAAGACTGTTTTAGCTGATCTCCCAGCAAATAGCAGCATTCAATTTGAAATATTACTACCAGAACATACTTTGAGAACAACAGTGGGAGAAAATTATGCTGAAAGATGGCAAAATACTTATGGAGGTTCATTTTTATTATTGGACAATAATGCATCCATAGAAACCCTTCAGTTATCTTTTGCCACCCTCATTGATGATTTGGTAGTAAGAGACGAGGAAAGTGAAGTGTTTAATTTATCTCTACAGCCTTTGGATGAAATTCACCTAGACGGCACCATATCCACTAGTTCGATTGCCAGCACAAATCCTAAATTATTATGGATTCTAACTGGGGTAGCTATTCTGATTCTATTAATTGCTTGCATCAATTTCACCACTCTTTCAATAGGGCGGTCTGCAACGCGTGCAAAAGAAGTAGGTGTAAGAAAGACGATGGGTGCCGCTTACAATCAGTTATTTAAGCAGTTTATGACTGAGTCATTACTACTTACAATAGTGTCTGCTATTTTAGGTTTACTTTTAGCCACTTTACTCCTATCAACTTTCAATGATCTTTTTGATAAATCACTAGAAATCATATTTAGCCCTGTGCAGGTACTTATCATTATTGGCTTATTGCTATTTATAACTTTCTTATCTGGCGCCTACCCAGCGCTATTTCTATCTAGGCTCAAACCAATTGCCGTATTAAAAAGTAGCTTAAACATGAATTTTGGAAAACAAGGTTTGCGTAGGTTACTGGTAGGTATACAATTCTTTATTTCTCTTTTTCTGTTGGCTTGTACACTAATTATGTTCAGGCAAATGGACGCCATTAATAACTATGATTTAGGCTTTACGAAAGACGCAGTATTAATGGTAGAAGTTCCTGCGATTCCAGCCCAAAGCTTACCTGAAATGCTAAAAAATAGTTTTAAAAAGGCAAATAGGTTTAAGCAGATTATAAATAGAAGCTCCAAAGTAAAAGCGGCAGGTATTTCTAATGCTACCTATGGTAACAGAAATTGGTGGACTGGTGGGTTTCCCAATGATGCCGGTGAAATGCAGTATTTCAAATTTGGCTTTGTAGATACTGACTATGTTGATCTCATGGGATATACATTTAAAGAAGGAAGAAATTTCTCCTCAGAATTCGCTTCTGATAGCAACGCATTTATCATAAACGAATCATTTGCCCAAAAAATGAAGTTGACAAATCCACTGAGAGAACAAATTCAGTCCGCTAAGGATGAAGGCTTTGACGACCACAAAATCATCGGAGTAATTACCGACTTTCATCAAGGTTCATTATATGATGAAATTGAACCCTTAATACTTACTATGGATCCTGAATTACTCTTTTCAGGCATTAATTCTTTGAATATTATGGGTGCAAGCAACCCTACAGTTTTTATAAAATCTGCTACCAATGATTTTGGCAGTTTAAGAGCATATCTAGCACAAGAATGGTCTACGATGTATCCTGATGAACCATTTACATTCCAGTTTCTAGATGAGGTAGTACAAGCGCAATATATAGCAGACCAACGACTCAGTAAAATGGTTGCCATAGCTTCTATAATAGCTATTATAATCGCTGCTATGGGATTATTTGCCTTAGCTTCATTAGCAATCACAGGTAGACTAAAAGAAATAGGCGTGAGAAAAGTGATGGGTGCCTCGGTATTCAATATATCAATGCTCTTCAACAAAGAATTCTTAAAAATAACGATTGTCGGTATGCTATTTTCCTTGCCTTTTAGCTATTGGCTCATGAATGAATGGCTCAAGCAGTTTGAGGTAAAAGCTGGGCTAAGCGCTAGCGTATTCTTAATTACAATAGTCATTGGTGTCTTCTTCACTATCGCTATAGTATCAGTCCAAACTATTAAAGCTGGCAACATGAATCCAGTAAAAATATTAAAAGATGAATAGTAGAGGTAGGCAGCTGTAAAGTCAGCCGCTTTATATGCTACATTATTTACTTAAACAGCTACCTAAAAAGTTACTTAACACTACGAGAGATGCTTAGAAATTACATAAAAATTGCCTGGAGAAACCTTATAAAGAATAAGCTATACTCCATCATCAATATTACTGGCTTATCCATAGGAGTGGCTTGCAGCATGCTAATATTTCTCTATGTATCCAATGAGCTCTCTTATGATCAGTTTCATGAGAATGCTGACAATATTTACCGAGCCAGTAGAGAAGGGAAAATGGGTGATAATGAATTTAGATTTCCCTTTACACCAGCGCCACTAGCTACCGCATTATTGGAGGAAGTACCAGAAATAGATAAGGCAGTAAGGTTGAGAAGTGAAGGTAGTTTTTTGGTAAAAAGTCCAGAGATGGAGCAGAGTTTTCAAGAGAACCAGGTGCTATTTGCTGATTCAGGCTTTTTTGAGCTCTTTTCATTCCCAATAATTGAAGGGAACCCAAAAAAGCAATTTATTGGCCCTGATATGATGGCTATAAGTAAGTCTGCTGCCAATAGGTATTTCCCCAATGAAAGTGCTTTAAATAAATCTTTAATACTTGATGGAGATGAGACGTATGTAGTGACTGGCGTTTTTGATGACTTTCCAAGCAATTCCCATATGAAGGCTGACTTCTTATTGTCCATGTCAAATTTAGATAGGGCAAATAGAACCTCCTTTACGAGCAATAATTTTTATACCTATTACTCTATTCAAGCAGGTGCAGATCCTGCACTTGTAAAAACAAAAATCAACCAGGTGGTAGATGGTTATGTGGGGCCAGCATTTCTGCGCTTAATGGGCAAAAGCTTAGAAGAACTGAGCGTTGACGGTAATTTTTACATAGTAGGAACACAGGCCTTAAAAGATATCTACCTACAATCTAACTTTATAATGGACATCTCTTTAATGGGCAACAAAACGTATGTTTACCTATTTTCGGCTATTGCTCTATTCATTATTATTTTAGCGAGTATCAACTTCATGAATCTTTCTACCGCTAGGTCTGCTAATAGGTCAAAAGAAGTAGGAGTAAGAAAGGCCTTGGGCTCTAATAAATCTAACCTCATCAAACAATTTCTGGTTGAGTCGATATTGGTAAGTTTTATCGCCTTCTTAATTGGCATATTTCTAGTGATGCTACTGATGCCTATTTTCAATAATATTACCGGGAAAAGTCTAATGCTTCCTGAATATGACTTCACTTTTATTGGTTTGTTTATTTTATCATTTTTAACAATCGGCATTCTAGCTGGTATTTATCCTGCCTTTTATTTGAGCTCTTTTAAACCTATTGATACATTAAAAGGCAAGGTGTCTCTTGGCACTGGAAATTCATTGGTAAGAAGTGGTTTAGTAGTCTTTCAATTTTTTATAAGCATACTACTCATCATCGGTACCATTGCGATCTACCAACAGATTCAATTCATTCAAAACAAAGAGCTGGGTTATAAAAAAGAGCAGGTGATTTTAGTGAATGATGCTTATATGCTCAATGATCAGAGTCAATCATTTAAAGAAGAGGTTAAGAAGCTATCGAATGTGCAAAAAGCTTCGTATAGTGGCTATATTCCAGTAAGTGGTTATAATAGAAGCGATAACACCTTTTGGCGAGAAGGGGAAGAGCCCACAGAAGATAATTTGGTTGGCACACAGATATGGGAAGTAGATGAAGATTATGTAGGTACTTATGGTATGGAACTTATTGCTGGTAGGAATTTCAAGATAGGTAAAGCCTCTGATTCAAACGGATTCATCCTTAATGAAACTGCTTTTAAGCTATTCGGATTTACTGATTTTGCAGCTGACAATTATATACAGACAAATGCCACTGATCCTGTAACTGGTGAGTTTTCGACTGAAATATTTGAAAAATTTAAAGTAATCGGCATAGTGAAAGATTTTCACTTCGAATCATTAAAGAATAACATTGGACCTCTTGCACTAAGTCTCAACAAAAATAGTAGCATACTAGCAGTTAAGTTGAATAGCAATGAAATTCAAAATTCAATTTCAGAAATTGAAGCTTTATGGAAGAAATTCGGCCCATCCTTACCCTTCAGCTATTCTTTTCTAGATGCTGAATTCAATCATATGTACGATGCAGAAATGCGCTTAAGTAGGATTTTTACGATCTTCGCTGGTTTAGCAATTTTTATTGGTTGCCTAGGTCTATTTGCGCTAGCGTCATTTATGGCGGAACAGCGCACCAAAGAAATTGGCATTAGAAAAGTGTTGGGTGCTAGTGTTAAGGGCATCGTATTAATGCTTACAAAACAGTTTTCAAAACTGGTTGTCATAGCCTTTATCATTGCAGTGCCTTTATCGTGGTGGGGAATCTCCAAATGGTTAGAAAGCTATACTTACAAAATTTCTATCGGTTGGGAATTATTTGTAATAGCGGGTGTCGCAGCATTTCTAATCGCTTGGATCACCGTGGCATATCACTCTATTAAAGTAGCCTTAAGCAACCCTGTAAACTCTCTGAAGAGTGAATAATAATAAGCACATAAAATAATTCCGATTTGCAAAACAGCGTGTGCCGTCTTTGACTAAAAAAATGCTGACGCGTAAATCAAGCATCGATAATTTAAAATATAGAGATCATGTTTAGAAACTATATAAAAATAGCTTGGAGAAATTTTTGGAGAAACAAAACCTACTCCGCAATCAACATAATAGGCTTTACAATTGGAATTACCTGTAGTAGTTTGTTGCTCATGCTCATAACTAATGAGTTATCGTTCGATAATTTTTATGAAAATAAAGAAAGGATTTATAGGGTAGTAGAAGAATACAATGGAGAAGACGGAAACAGAAGATTTGGTATGGTCCCTCCACCACTTGGTAAGAGTCTAAGTGAAAATTATCCTGAAGTTGAACAAACTAGCAGGCTCTATCAATTTGGGGGTCAGATAGTCTTTCAAAAAGACGGGGAAGCATATCAGGAACGTGATTACTACTATGCTGAGGACAATATCTTCGATATTTTTAAGCTCAACTGGATTGCTGGAGACCCAAATACGGCCCTTGAGCGGCCCTATTCTCTGGTGATTGATGAAGATTGGGCTATGCGCTTGTTTGGAACAACTGATGTGCTGAATAAAACCCTAGAGTCGGGTGGAGAGAATTCTTTTCTTATTACTGGCGTGGTAGGAGAGCTACCTGAAAATTCACATATCCAATATAAAATACTGGTAGGAATTCCTGACAATGAGCAATGGTTTAAGGACTTTACAGCAGGGTGGGATAACTATGGAGCTTATACCTATTTACTTCTGGCAGCTGACGCTGACCCTAATAGTCTGCAACAGAAAATACCTCAATTGGTGACCAAGAACATGGAAGTACCTGACAAACATAAATTTGAGCTTCAGGCACTAAGCGATATCCATTTTCATTCCGCCGGAATTGAATTTGCTACTGATGGCGATCGCGGACAACTCACATATATTTATGTGTTTACTGCGATAGCTATTTTTATG
>JBKEFO010000047.1:0-14292 GCA_046709585.1 Marivirga sp. | reverse complement strand
GCAGATACAACTTGGTTGGGAAGGAAGCCATTGTTAACAAAATCATTTACCCGAATTCCTTTCTCAACACCTGGTATTGCTTGATTTACGCTTAACTGGTTCGCTAATGTATTCCAATTAGAAGATAACTGTAAAATTGACAAGTTAATGGCTGCTTCATCTCCCATCTCATTAGGGAAGTCACTTCCTGGATTACGATAATCATCAAAACCAGGGTTGACACTACTGTTTCTGTCTGATGCGTAATCTGTAGCATACCAATCTTCAGCTCTCATATAACTTGCATTTACTTTAAATGCAAAACGATCATTGAAGAATGACTTCGCATATCTTAAGGATGCTTCGGTCATAGGCTGCGGCGTGCTAGGTGCTCCTGCTTCTGTATCGGCTCCAATGTGGTTTACTCCAACTTTAGCAAAGGCACTGAATCCTTGGTATTCAAAAGCTGACTTACTAGTTACTTTCATTATGCCATTGAAGGCATTAGGGCCATATAGGGCAGATTGCGCTCCAGGAATAAACTCTACACTTTCTACATCTAATTCAGATGGACCATTTAAGTTGCCTATAGGAAAGTTCAAGGCAGGTGCTTGCGTATCCATTCCATCCGTTAATTGAACAAAACGTGTATTACCAGTACTGTTAAAACCTCTGGCATTTACTATTTGAAAGTTAATACTACTCTGCGTTACATCTACTCCTTTGAGATAAGAAATAGCTTTGTAGTAGTTGTCTGCTGGAGTTTGCTGAATGGCTAAGACATCCATTTTCTCTATAGAAACGGATGATTGCATGATATTTTCATCGACTCTTGATCCGGAAACAATCACCTCTTGACCCATTATAACTTCTTCATCCAAAGAGATTTTTATAGCATCAGTATTTGCAGCATTGTATTCAACCATCTTATAGCCAACCATACTAAACTGTAGTGTAATTGGCAGAGCCATATTTAATTTCAGATCAAAATTTCCATCGAAATCAGTGGTGGTACCTATCACTTTTCCCTTTACAACTACATTTACCCCAATTAAAGGAATGCTGCTGTCCTTGTCAATAATAGTACCTGTTAAACGGGTTTGTGCTTGCGCATAAGTACCGCTTACTATCATCAGGCATATCAACAGATACAGCTTTCTTTGTACGTTTAATTTCATAAAGTTTGTTTTTTATTAATAATGTATAATGTGCATGCAAACGTTTACGTGGCACCAACTAACAATTTTAAATAATTTAAGGCATTATTCCTTCAATGAAAAGAATTATCTTTTGTAAATATTGTTAAACGGCATAAATCCTTTAAAAAACTCCTGATTTCAGCTTCTGAAAATCTCATTCATTGCTGTTCTAATTGATTTTTAAAGATAAATGGAAATCTACTATAGATTGCTTTAATTTGCACAACATGAATTTTCAACAACCCCAAGCCTTTTGGCTCGCTATATTCTTATTGCTACCGATTATCATCCATCTATTTCAATTTAGGAGGTATAAAAGACTGCAATTTTCTAATGTAGCTTTCCTAAAGGAAGTTACAGAAAGTAAAAAACAGCAAAGGAACTTAAAACATCTACTAATATTATTTTGCCGTCTTTTATTCATTGCTGCTTTTATAGTTTGCTTAGCAAAACCGAATTGGCCCAATTCAAGTAGACAGCAAAGTCCACAAATAATTATTCTCGATAACAGCCCTTCCATGCTTACAATAACGGAGGGAAAGGATGTGTCGGTTTATGAAGAAATGCTACAAAGTCTTAATAAGCTAAATGAAGTATATCCTTCTGTACAAATTGAATTGCTAGATGGCGTTGGTAAGCCATTTAAGTTTTATAGAAACCCTGCTATACTAAATAGCCAAACAAGCATGAACTTGAAAGCGATTTTGGATAATTTTGATGGTGGAAATATTGTATTGGCAAGTGATTTTCAAAAGCAATTGATTCAGGAGAATGCCACCATTTTTAACGATACTGCCTACCAATTTGTGTTATTACCTGCTTACCGTAATGCCCCGGAAACTGTTTCGTGGGATTCCATTTGGACAAGTCAGTCGGAGGTGTCGAAAAGTGAAGTTCTAAACATCCAACTCATAAAATATGGAAGTAAAGGTAAATCGAATGTAAGCGCACTATTAGGTGATAACTCGATAGGTTCAATTCAGGCAAATTTCGAGACATCAGACAGACAAATTGCAACGATCAGCATGCCGCAAAGTATTGAGCGGCAAAGCCAATTGACCTTACAGACGAATGATTTAAGTTATTTCGATAATTTGTTTTACGCTATTTATGAACAAGATAGTCTCTTAAAGGTGCTTTATTTGTATAATGAGGTGAGTGATCCATTAGTATACAATGCGTATTCTGATGACAGACAATTTGAATTAGTGGCAAAGCAGTCATCAAATTTTAGTTACCAATCATTATCGGATTACTCCATTGCCGTTATTGAGATGAATAATGATTTCAGTATAACAAAAGCTGAAAGTCTTAGTCTATTTGCTGAAAAAGGAGGGACCTTGATTCTTGTTCCAAAAGAAGGCTTTGATCAGCTAAAAAGTTTGAAGCTGCTCGGATTTTCGGACCTAAACCCAAATAGTAGCGGTTTATCTGTCCCTTTACAGACACCGGACTATAATAATCCTTTTTTCAAAGGGGTTTTTCAAGAGAAGAAACAAGGTTTAGATATGGCTGACGTAAAGCTTTCTTTCACCACTTCTACTGGTATGCCACTTTTACAAACTGTCGATGGTAGACCTTTCCTAACAAAGCTTCAGTTGAAAGGGAGTATTTTCCTATTCGCAGGTTTATTAAATTCAGGAGGGCAGGCTTTCGTTAAGAGTCCCTTATTTTTACCAACTTTTTATAGAATGGCATTTTCTGAAAAGGAGCAAGGACGTGTGCAATACAGCTACCTAAATGAAGAAGTAATCGATTTAGACTATTTAGGAGTTCCCAATGGAGCAGTAATAAAATTGCGAAGTAAAGAGCAAACATTTATTCCAGATCAAAGGATAAGTGGTGCAGGACTTCAAATTATCTTACCCAAGAATGAGTTGTCTCCTGGTTTTTGGGAGGTAGTAGATGCCAAAACGGAAACGCTTTATGGTAAAATCGCTTTTAATTACCCCAAAGAGGAAAGCATGGCATCCTATTTTACCGCTAATGCGCTGCAAGATATATTTCGTAAGCAGTCGAATGTAAAAGTGTTAGATAATATGGAGTTTGAAACGATTTCAAGCTATATGGAGGAAACCAAAAGCGATATTCCTTTGTGGAAATATTTCTTAATATTAGCTTTGTTAAGTTTATTTGCAGAAGTAGCCATAATTAGATTCATCAAGTAGTATGCGTATATATATTGAAAATGTATCGATTATAGATTCTAACAGTCCTTTTAATGGGCAAACACTTAACCTCCTTGTTGAAGACGGCTACGTGAAATCCATTAATCCTGAAGCGACAGCTGGTGTTGACCACCATTTCTCGAGCGGGCCTTATCAACTTTCAGCTTCATGGGTTGACATGCGTGTATTTTGTGGGGACCCTGGTGAGGAGTATAGGGAAGATTTTGAAAGCATAAGAATGGTGCTTTCTGCAGGTGGGTTTGGACATGCTTTATTGATGCCTAATACAACGCCAGTACTGCAGCATAAATCGGCTGTTCACGCCGTCTTAGCAACAAATTTTCAGCAAGCCTTACAGCTGTATCCAGCAGCGGCTATTTCAAAAGATACTGAAGGTGCAGAGATGAATGAAATGTTGGATCTACATACTGCAGGAGCTAAGGCATTTACTGATGGTGAAAAACCACTTTGGAACAGTGACTTGTTAGTCAAGACACTTCAATATTTGCAGAAATTTAAGGGCTTACTAATGAACTTCCCTCAAGACCGCATGCTCGCCATGTTTGGTCAAATGCATGAAGGTATTGTTAGTACTGGTCTAGGTCTTAAAGGAATTCCTTCGGTAGCAGAAGAAATTATGATCCAACGTGACTTAGAGTTGCTTAGATATGCAGGAGGGAAAATTCACTTTAGCGCAATTAGTACAGCTAAAAGTGTTGCCTTAATCAAAGCTGCCAAAGCAGAAGGTTTGTCGGTGAGTTGCGATGTGACTATTCATCATTTGATACTATCCGATGACGCTTTAGAAACTTTTGATACCAATTATAAAGTCTTGCCTCCGTTGAGGAGAAAAGAAGATAATGCGGCTCTCATTGCAGGTGTAAATGAAGGTGTGGTAGATGTTATAGTTTCAGGACATCAGCCATACAACGATGACTATAAGAAAATGGAATTTGATTTGGCAGCTTTCGGCATAATGGGCGCACAAATCATGTATCCATTATATGATAAATATTTGAAGGATGAAATTCCCTTGTCAAAGTTTATTGCTTGTATTACGGAGCATCCTCGTAAGCTATTAGGAATTACTTCTGTTCCATTAGCAGAAGGTGCCAAAGCTGATTTTACTTTGTTCTCTTCTGAAACACCCTGGACCTTTGATGAGAAACATAATCACTCGAAAAGTAATAATAGTCCTTTCTTAAACAATCAATTTAAAGCAGCTGCCTTGGCCGTATTCAATAATGAGGCATTCTTTATTTCACCTTTTATAAATAATAGTAAGCTATGAATTTATTATTGAGAATTGCTTTAAGATATAGCCTAGTAGCTATTTCATTTGTTTTCCTAATGTTCTTTATCTTAATATTGCTGGATAAAAACCCTGTGATTTATGTCAGTAATATCATCTTTATAGGGCCTATGATGGCCGTTTTTCTTTTTTTATCGGTGAAAGGGTTCAAGGATTTAAACAGCTATAGTTTGCGTTTCTGGCAAGGTTTTACCTTGGGGATGATATTTACAATTTCCTTTTCCTTACTCTATGCAAGTTTTTTGATTGTTTATGGTGATTTTTTTGATTCTGTTTATTTTGATGAATACCGTAGTATGATATCTGAGAAATTGATGGCGGGGAAGGAACTCTTAGTAAAACAGATAGGTGAGGATGGCTTTGAAGCATATCTAAAAGCACGTGAATCTTCTAATAAGAGGATTATAGGTAGCCTAAGTTTTAACAATATCTTGATAGGGATAGTAGTTACTCCTTTGATGTCATTATTTATGAGAACAACAGAACCTAAAGCATGAGTTACTCAATTAGTATAGTGGTACCCGTTTTTAATGAGGAAGAGTCATTGCCAGAGTTGACTGCTTGGATTCATAAGGTAATGGCTAGTCATAGCCATTTGCCATTTGAGATTTTAATGGTAGATGATGGGAGTAAAGATACGTCATGGGACGTGATTCAATCGTTATCGATGCAATATGAGGCAGTAAAAGGCTTTCGGTTTTCCAGAAATTATGGTAAATCCGCTGCGCTTCACACAGG
Source organism: Marivirga sp. (assembly GCA_046709585.1). Taxonomy (GTDB): domain Bacteria; phylum Bacteroidota; class Bacteroidia; order Cytophagales; family Cyclobacteriaceae; genus Marivirga. The sequence goes on along the minus strand of JBKEFO010000047.1, from coordinate 8,896 downwards.
GTTCTCCAAAGCGGAAGGCGAAGTAGTGATTACCATGGATGCAGATATGCAAGATAGCCCAGAGGAAATCCCTGACCTTTATAATATGGTAGTAAATGAAGGCTTTGATATTGTTTCGGGCTGGAAAAAGAAAAGACATGACCCAATTTCTAAAACCATTCCATCAAAATTCTTCAACTACATTACTAGAAAGATATCTGGTATTAAGCTGCATGATTTTAACTGCGGCTTAAAAGCCTACCGTAAAAAGGTAATTAAGAATATAGAGGTATATGGTGAAATGCATCGTTATATCCCTGTCATTGCGAAATGGAATGGGTTCACTAAAATTGGAGAGAAAGTCGTTCAACATAGAGCAAGAAAATATGGAGAGACTAAATATGGTATTGAGCGCTTTTTATTTGGCTTTTTAGACCTACTTTCTATAACTTTTGTTTCAAAATTTAAGAAAAGCCCAATGCACTTTTTTGGTGCTTTAGGTACGTTATCTTTTGTCTTTGGTTTATTCGTGACACTTTATGTTATTGGTAAGAAGTTTTATGAAATTCAGTATCATTTGCCAGTAAGAGAAATAGTAGATCAGCCGTTATTCTTCCTTGCGTTAGTGGCCTTAATAGTTGGCGTACAATTATTCTTAGCAGGTTTTATAGGAGAAATGCTGACTATGAATTCGCCTAAGAAACTAGATTATATTATTGAGGACGAAACAGCTGCTTAATGCACTTTTATTCAGTTATCATACCTGTATATAATAGGCCTCAAGAGGTGCGGGAGCTATTGGAAAGCCTGACAAAGCAGAGTTACAAACAATTTGAAGTACTTATTGTGGAAGACGGCTCTGATATCAGATGTGAGGATATTTGTAAATCATTTCAAGGCCAACTGGATGTCAGCTATTTTTATAAAGAGAATACAGGACAAGGTTTTTCCCGAAATTATGGCTTTCAAAGAGCAAAAGGCGATTATTTTATTGTCTTTGATTCAGACTGTATTATTCCTTCCAATTATTTTGAGTTGGTGGAAGTATCTTTAAGCAATACCCCATTGGATGCCTTTGGTGGACCTGACGCTGCCTTAGATAGCTTCACGGACACGCAAAAAGCTATAAGCTATTCTATGACATCTTTCTTTACAACTGGAGGAATTAGAGGAGGTAAAGTTCAAGTAGGGACCTTTAGACCGCGTAGTTTTAATATGGGTATTTCTAAAGAAGTATTTGGAAAGATTGGTGGCTATATCATTACTCGTATGGCAGAAGATTTGGAGTTTAGCATTAGAATAGAAGAAGCAGGATTTAAAATGGGTCTAATTTCAGAAGCTAAGGTATACCATAAACGCAGAACCAATCTTAGACAGTTTTATAAACAATTGTTTTTCTTCGGTCGCGGAAGGATCAATATTTTTAGGTTCTATAAGTCGGAGTTACAGCTGATGCATTTTTTTCCTGCGGCCTTCACCGTAGGCATTCTTATAATTCCCTTACTAAGAATCTACAGTGCACCAATGTCTAATATGTTATTAGGCTCATACCTACTTTATGCAGTGCTTATTTTTGGTGATTCGCTCTTTAAAACCAATCAGCTTAAGGTTGCATTAATAAGTATTGCGGCAGCTTTCACACAATTGGTCGCCTATGGGTTAGGTTTTTTAAAGGAACTAGCAAACTATCTCATAAAGCGGACTGATTGATTGAAGTAAGTGCCTTTTTATATATCCCTGTAGCTTTGATGCTGGGTATGTTTTGAATCAATAGCAAATACTAGGCGCCAGCCATTGCTCTCCATAAGTGATTTTTATTGCTTGTCAAGATAAATCAATTCGTTTTTTTTGTCCTAAGCTGTTAAATGAAGTAGCAAGCAGTATTAAAATACACAAGAGACTTTTAGTAGGTATAGACATACACTATTTCTTCACTAAATAAATAATTTCATTTTTTGGTAAGGCAAACTTTTGAATCCACTCTTGAGGTATCTCATGGATATAGTTTTCCTCTTTCACTGTAAAACCAGCCGTTCGTAACCTTTCGGGATAGTCATGGCCATATAGACGCACATGGTCATCTTGACCAAATATTTTTTCTCTTACTTTTGGGTCAGTAATGCTATTGTCTTCAAAGGTCTTGTCTGGAATAGGAGGAAAGAAAGGTACTTGAATAATTCCCCAGCCGCCAGGCTTCAGTACTCTGTATAACTCCCTCATGGCTCTTAGGTCATCATGAACATGCTCCATCACATGGTTGCAGAAAGTAACATCAAATGTATTCTCAGGGAAAGGGATATCATGGATATCCATCTTCACCTTTGCCAAAGGTGATTCAATATCTGCAGTGATATAGTTGTCGCCATGAAGTTCTTCAAAGTACTCCATAAAGCATTGCTCTGGCGCCACATGTAGCATTTTTAGTTTAGCAGTAAAGAAGTTGGTTTTATTTTTCAAGTACAACCATATAAGCCTATGCCTTTCAAGTGATAAAGTGTCAGGACAAAGTGCATTAGGTCTAGGGTTTACTCTGCCATAGGGAAGGAATTTTCGGTAGCCCCTGTTGTTAATGGGGCAATACACTTTATCGCCTCGATAAAACAAACCAATCATTTTAAGTGTGATCCCGCTAACTAATTGAATGTATTTTCTGGGTACGTTTCTTAGTATAAAACTAATAAGCTGTTTCATGCATCTAATTATTAATGCGTAAAGTTAATAGGCTTATTTGAAAAATAGAATTTATGTAAAATTATGATGGTATATGCAGTACGGTATTTGACAACTAATAATTTAGTTGGTTTCAGAAAGTGATAAGCGGTACTGCTAACTAGTATGAAATGAATAAATTTGGATTATTATCGTTAAAGTATCGAATCATAGCTTTCTAAAAGCTCTAAATTATCTGAAATGAATAAGAAAATTATCATAGCAATAGCAGCAATAGTGGTTTTGGTTATAGCCATTTACGCTTTTACGGGTGGCTCGTCCTCTCAAGGTACTGAAATGCTGACCCAAGTAAAATCAGGAGAGTTTGTGATAGCTATTACTACTACTGGAGAGCTAGAAGCTAAAAATGCGATTAAAATCACGGGCCCCTCAGGCCTAAGAGCTGCCAGATTATGGAATGTTAAGATCGATAGAATGGTTGATGAAGGTACAGTAGTAGAGAAAGGTGATTTTGTAGCGTCCCTTGATGCTTCTGAACTTAGTGATCGTATCAGAAATACGGAAAGCGAATACCAACAAAGCGTATCGAAATATACACAAACGAGATTGGACACTGCTTTAACGCTACGACAATCCAGAGATGAGCTGATCAACTTAGAGTTTGGCGTCGAAGAAAAAGAACTTATACTTGAGCAGTCACAGTTTGAGCCTCCAGCTACTATCAAGCAGGCTGAAATTGACCTAAGTAAAGCAAAGAGAGCTTTCAGTCAGGCCACGGAAAACTATCAGTTAAGGAAGCAAAAAGCAGTAGCGCAGATGCAAGAGGCAGCGGCAGAGCTCTCAGAAGATAGGAGTGACAGAGATTTCTTGATTGAACTAAAGAGTAAATTTAGAATTAAGGCACCTGAAAATGGTATGGTTATTTATATGAGAGAATACGATGGCTCTAAAAAAGGAGAAGGTTCTTCAATTGGGGCTTTTGATCCTACTGTTGCCACCTTACCTGATTTATCGACCATGATTTCAATGACGTATGTGAATGAAGTAGATATTAGAAAAGTGACCAAAGGCCAAAAGGTAAATATAGGTTTAGATGCTTTTCCAGATAAAAGACTAAATGGCGAAGTAATTGCTGTAGCAAATGTGGGAGAACAAAGACCCAATTCCGATGCGAAAGTTTTTCAAGTAAAGGTAGAAATTGGAGAAAGCGATACCACCCTAAGACCAGCGATGAGCACAGCGAATCAAATAATCACTGATGTGATTCCTGACGCTACTTTTATCCCCCTAGAATCAGTCTTTAATCAGGGAGACAGTATTACTTTTGTTTATATGAAAAAAGGGTTAGAAACCCTGAAACAAGAGGTAATCCTTGGGAAAGCCAATATCAACGAGGTAATTATCGAAAAGGGTCTTGCAGCGGGCGATCGTGTGTTCTTATCAGCTCCTCAAGGAATGGATAAAGAATCAATTATATTATTAGAAAAAACACTAGCGAAGCAATGAATGAACGTTTATTAGCTAATTTAAGCGTAGCTTTTGAGGCTGTAATAGCCAATAAAACACGTTCTTTTTTGACCGCTTTAGGTATAATATTCGGCGTAGCAGCAGTAATTGCTATGCTTGCAATCGGTAATGGCGCCCAGCAAGAAATCTTAAATCAGATAAAGTTAGTAGGTGTTAATAACATAGTCATAGCGCCTGTAGTAGAGCAAACGGAAGAGGAACTTGCATCGCAATCTTCCACAAAAGCCGAAAAAAAGAAGTTTAGTCCTGGGTTAACGCTCGAAGATGCTAGAAGTATTGCTAGGATAATCCCAGGTATTGAAAGGATAAGCCCTGAAATAGTACTCGAAACGTATGCCATTCGAAATGGTATCCGTAGATCGGCTAAGCTGGTAGGAGTTGATCCTGCTTATTTTAGTTTATCTTCTTTTGAGCTTAGTGAAGGAACTATTTTTAATAGTGAACAAATTAAGATAGGATCTAGGGTTTGTGTGATTGGTAAAAGTGTAAAAGCACGTTTCTTCTCAGATGTAGATCCAATCGATAAAATGATTAAAGTTGGGCCTCATTGGTTGAAGGTAATTGGCGTATTGAAGGAGCGTTTGTATTCACAAAAAAGCTTAGACAATTTAGGCTTACGTGATTTCAATATGGATATCTATACTCCTGTCCAAACGGTGTTGGTGAATTATAAAAATAGAGCAGCAATCACAGGGGCTCAAATACAACGTGCAAACAAAGGAAATAATAATGGAGAGCAAGCGGCTACTGTTAATACAACGGGAGCAAATTATCATCAATTAGATAAATTGACTGTACAAGTTGGCGATTCGAAGAAATTATCAGAGACAGCTGAAATTATTAGTAGAATGTTAAGAAGAAGGCACTATTCAGTTGTAGACTTTGAGGTGACAGTACCAGAGTTATTACTGAAGCAGCAACAGCGTACAAATGATATTTTTAATCTAGTGCTGGGCGCCATAGCAGGTATATCGCTTCTTGTAGGTGGTATTGGCATCATGAACATTATGTTAGCCTCAGTGATGGAGAGGATCAAAGAAATAGGACTTCGCCTCTCGCTTGGTGCAAAGAAGTCTGATGTTGTGAATCAGTTTTTATTTGAAGCAGTGATGATTAGTATCAGTGGAGGGGTAATAGGAGTGATATTAGGAGTTGTTTTCGCCTATCTCGTAGCCTCATTTGCTGAAATCCCGACTATTATCAGTGGAATATCCATTGTTATCTCATTTGGCGTTGCAGCCACAGTAGGACTTATCTTCGGAATTGCTCCAGCAAGGAAAGCAGCCAATCAAGACCCTATAACCTCATTAAGACATGAATAAATTCATCTTACTTTTAGCGATTAGTACTGCTTTTCTATTTAGCTCAAATGTATTTGGGCAAGAGTCTCTTACATTAGAAGAAGTAATTGAAGTGGCGAAATCTCAATCCCCAGCCTATAAGAGGGCAGAGACGCGGAAAGAAAATAGGTATTGGCAGTACAGAGTTTTTAAATCTAACTATGTGCCCCAATTGTCGCTGTCAGGCACGCTTCCAGATTTCAGGAATACGGTTAGACCAGTAATTCAGCCTAATGGTGCGACTGAATTTTTATCTGTATTCAATAGTTCGACGGAATTATCTTTGAATCTAGAACAATCAATTGCCCTTACAAACACCACTATTTTCGCCTCTTCTCAAATAAACCGTTTTGATGATTTCGACGATAACATAACTGTTTATGGGGGTAATCCAGTTTCCATCGGTTTACGACAACCACTATTTGGATTCAATCGACTAAAATGGGATAAAAGAATAGCTCCTCTACGATACGAGGAATCGCAAAGAGAATATGTTGAGGAGTTTGAGCAAATATCTAAAGATGTATCTAGTTTATTTTTTGATCTATTGAGTGCACAAATTAGCCTACAAATTGCGCAGAAGAACCTCGGTAACAACGATACTATATATAAAATAGCGCAGGGTCGTTACGAGTTAGGTAAAATTCCTGAAAATGAGTTGTTACAGCTAGAGCTTAGCGTAATGAACTCAAGACAGGCTGTTGCACAATCTAAGTTGGACTTGGAGACTAATCAGCTTGTGCTAAAATCGTACTTAGGTATTAAAAATACAGGTGATTTATCGTTGAAGATACCAGAAGAGATACCTATTTTTCTCATTGATCCTGCTTTGGCTTTGGAGGAGGCTTTGCGGAATAGACAAGAAGCCATAGGCTTTCAGCGAAGGTTGTTAGAAGCAGAAAGTGAAGTGGCTAGGTCGAAGGGTGAAACTGGCTTGGATGTAAATATCTTTGGAACTTTCGGTTTAACAGACAGAGCGGAGGAGCTGCAAGCAATTTACCAGCGACCAGGAGATCAACAAACATTACGTATCGAGTTTAGTATTCCTATCATAGATTGGGGCAGACAGAAATCTAGGGTGCAAACATCGCTAGCTAACCTTCGCTTAGAACAATATACTATTGAACAGGAAAAAGTGAACTTTGAACAAGAGGTGTACACCCAGGTAAAAACCTTAGAGATGCTTCGTGATCAGGTAAAGATTACCCAGAAGGCCGATGACATATCTCAAAGAAGATATGACATCGCTAAGAACCGCTATTTGATAGGAAAAATAAGCATCACCGACCTCTCCATAGCTTTGACAGAAAAAGATCAAGCTAAGCGAGATTATATACTGTCGTTAGGTAATTTTTGGCAGGCTTATTATAATTTAAGACAGTTAACTTTATATGATTTTAAAGAAAACATACGCTTAATAGAATAATTACCGTTTTGTATCATCATTTATGAAAAAAGTGCATTATTGCAGTATGTTTAAATGGTGTGGGGTTTTATTATGCTTTTTTTGCTTTTGCGTGCCAGTTTCTGCTCAAATTGATTTTAAGAAAAATTCGACAGAGAAGCTTGCGGTGAACCCCGACCTTATTCCTGAACAGTATCATAAGCCGAAAAGGTTACTCTCCATCTTTACAAGTGACACCAAGAGCATCTTATATGGTAACCCATGTATGGATGCTGTAACTGTACGCTTTGGCTATGAGTATGTAGTGATGCCAAATAATGCCCAAGGCTATTCTGGTGCTAATAAGGCTGTACATAATTTTGGAGTGAAATTTTTACTCTTTTTTCGAAATCCATTTTGGAAAGTTATCTCAAAAAAGAAGGCTATCGACTGCAGGCAGAAAACAGGAGACTATAATGGTTAGTCATAGTTAGCGCAATTTCAAAGGTAAACGATTGCATAAGTTATTGTATTTCTGTACTTTAGTTAACATTATCAACTTAGTGCACATGGCTATTGACAAAGAAACAATCGTTGATTTACTTAATTTTCTAATTGAAGAGCACCACGACTTAAGTTGGAAAATGGGAACAGGTTATCACAATGGTGTGGATGTATCTATTTATGAGGTGCTAGTGTACGAGATTAAGTCTAATAGAACTATTGCGAAGGTCGCTTTTAATGGTTTTAGTGGGGCAGTTGTTAACTTACAACAGCCAGGTTTTAAAGAGAAAAAAGCGACTCATATTGTGGATGCACTTTTAGATATGAGTAATGCCATTCCAAAAATGGCTAGTTAATTTTCTGTGACAATGCTTCTTAGACAAGCAATATGTTTAATATACTTTAATAACTATAATTTCCCTAAGTCATTCATTTCGAAAATTGATCAATTATAATTTCTTTAATAAGCCTTTAAAAATAGCAGTCATTTTTGGTTCTGCTCTCATGGCAGCGGCTATGATTTCGGGTATAGAAACATGCCTAAGCTTTTCTGGATAGCATAAATCAGTAATTACAGAGACGGCAAATACGGGCATATCAATATGTCTGGCAGCAATGTTTTCAGGAATTGTACTCATACCCACAGCATCAGCACCAATTTGTTTTAAATAGCGGTATTCGGCTGGTGTTTCTAAATTTGGTCCTGTGACTCCGGCATATACCCCTTCCTTAATACTAATGCCTTGTTCTTCGGCGACCTGCTTTGCTAAGGCGATCAACTTTTTGTCATAAGCTTCATACATGTCGGGGAACCTTCCGCCAAAGACATCCATATTTTCGCCCCTCAAGGGGTTTTCAGGAAATAAATTGATATGATCTTGAATAATCATTAAATCGCTAGTCTGGAGGTCCTCATTTAGGCCACCCGCAGCGTTGGATATAAAAAGCTTCTCTATCCCTAGGAGCTTCATTACTCTTACAGGCATAATCACCTGTTGCATGCTGTAGCCTTCGTAATAATGGAATCGACCTTGCATGGCAATAACTTTTTTACCGCTAAGCTCTCCAAATATCAGTTTTCCCGAATGTGATTCAACTGTTGAAACAGGGAAATTGGGTATGTCTTCATAGTTAATAACTATTTCAGCTATTATATCCTTTACGAGGGCACCCAATCCAGTACCCAGAATAATACCAACTTCGGGCTTAAAAGTGGTCTGCGACTGTATGTAGGCTGCCGCTTCTTTTATTTCTTTTAATTTCACTTGCATAAAAACAATTTAGGCTCATTTTTGCTTTTATTTTGTAATCTGTTATAAAAAATTCAATTTTTTTGAAACTTATTGAAGGAAATAAAGTTAAAGTAATAATAGATGTATATACATATAAAATTATCAAAAAACATGAAAAAAAATATTTTAACAATCGGATTAAGCTTAGCAGTGGTCTTATCGGCATTTACACTATTAAGAAAAGAAGTAGCTATTGATAC
>JBKEFO010000046.1:0-14711 GCA_046709585.1 Marivirga sp. | reverse complement strand
AGCTATGAGATTTTTGGCGATAATTTATTCTTCGATGAAATAAAAAATGAGTCGCAAGCAGATGGACGTGTGAAAGTGATCTCTGAGGAAAAGAACATCATTATATTAGGAGATATTGCTGTTTCAAAGCAAGAGACTGGCGTTACCAAAGTATGGGGCAATCCTGTCCTAAAGCAAATGATAGAAAATGATACAATCTACATAACGGCAGACACACTAATCTCTATCGATTCAGATATAGATTCGTTAAGCAGACTGTTAGCGTACAAAAATGTAAAGATATACAAATCTGATCTTCAAGGAATAGCAGACTCTATGGCCTATAATTTAACTGATAGTGTGATTCACTTTTATCAAAAACCAGTTTTATGGAGTGACGACAACCAGATAACGGGAGACACCATTTCTATTTCAATAATTAATGGTACCATGGATAAAATGAATATCAATAGCCATGCCTTCACTGCAAATATTGACACGGCAGGCAACTATAACCAAATAAAAGGACGCGACATGATTGCCTATCTGAAAAATGACCAGATGGACCGAATCTATGTTTATGGCAATGGAGAGGCTATTTACTTCGCCTTAGATGACGAGGATTATAGTCTGATAGGGATGAATAAAATTCAATGCGCAGAAATGAAACTGATATTTATTGATGGCAGCATGAATGATATCACTTTTTACAAAAACCCCGAGGGGAAATTTATTCCTCCGCATGAATTAGCTGAACCTGAAAAAAGATTGAAAGACTTTAATTGGCAAATAGAGAAAAAGCCTAGTTTAGCAGATGTGCTCGGTAAATGGACAAGATTAGGAGAGGTGAAAAATTTGGAGATCGAAAAAACACCAGAGAAGTCACTTGGCAATGAAAAGAAAGAAGCGAAAACGCTTCTCGAAAAATAATATTGTAGGGCAATGAATTTTTTTTCAACAAAAAGCAGAAAATATAATATTTTTATTATATTTTTACTTAAATAAATTCAAGTTCGTTGAGATATATCATTATCATATTGTCACTTTTCTTATTGCAGCCTGTATCCATACAGGCTCAAGAATTTGAGATCACTTACGCTCCAGACTACATCGAAACACTTTATCAATCTAGTAAAACGTATGAAATAACTATCAAAAGTTTTGCAGAGGAAAGTAAAGAAATTCAGCTATCGCTAAATCAAAAACTATTGGTAGGTGGTAGCAAAGCTGAAATCTGCCTTGACAACCGCTGTTTTACTGAATCGATAACTATCACATTGTCTCCGCTGCTCCCAAGTAGAACTCTTCGTTTAAACTTCACTGGTGGTCTAACTGAAATTAACAGTAATCTTTTGCTTATTGCTAGAGATAACAACTTCAAACATGAAATCACGAAGGAAATCAATGTAAAAGTCACTGACTTTCTAGCGAGTGATTTACTTTTTGTTAGTGGCCAAAATAAATTTAATAATTTATTTCCTAACCCTGCCACTTCTTTCGCAGCAATGAACTACAGTTGCAAAAGCGAAAATGCGAAGATAATATTACAAAATGTATTGGGTAGCATAATTGAAGAGTTTGAAATTGATCCTTTCGAAGACCGTTTAATAGTGCACACTGATAATTTAAGACCTGGCATATATTTTTACACTTTAATTATTGATGGTGATGGACTAGCCACTAAGAAATTGGTGGTAAAGAAATAATAGAGGCCGATCCAATCTTTTACAAAATATAACGTTGCAATTATAATTGTTCATTACACAAAACAAATGTATATTTGCAGCCCTATGCGCATTTTGAAACTTAATATATTTTTATCTACAGGAATATTACTCCTTTTTTCGGCATGTTCTGAATTCAGAAAGTTGCAGAAGAGTGATGATTGGGAAAGTAAGTACCAAGCTGCGATGGAGTATTTTGAGCAAAAAGATTACTATAGATCAAGCGCCCTGCTAGAACAAATTCTGCCCATAATAAAAGGGTCAGAAAAAGCAGAAAAAGCTAATTTCATCTATGCCTACACTTATTATTACCAAGATCAGCATTTATTAGCCTCACACTACTTCAAAACATTTTACGACGTATATTCACGTAGTGAATATGCTGAAGAAGCGCGGTATATGTACGGCTATTCGTTATACATGGATTCCCCTAGATATAACTTGGAGCAAACAAGCACGCAGCAGGCTATTGTGGCCTTGCAAAGCTTTATAAATAGGTTTCCTACCTCTGAATTTGTGCCACAGGCAGAAAATGCACTAGTGGGCTTGCAGGTAAAATTGGAACGAAAAGCCTATGAAAACGCTTTGTTATATTATGACCTTAAAAAGTATTTGACCGGAGAGTATTTGAAAGCGTCGCTTGTGGCATTTGACAATTTCCAAAACAATTATCCTGACTCAAAATATATTGAAGAAATTAGATTTTTAGAAATTGAAGCTACTTATAAATTAGCTGAGGTTAGTATTGTAGCCAAAAAGAAGGAAAGATTTACTACTTCAATCAACTTCTATGAGTATTATATAGAAGATTATCCAAATGGTGTGTACCTTCGTAAGGCTGAAGAGATTTATGCAGGCTCTATTAACAAACTAAGAAAAATTAACATCCAATAATTCATATGGCAAATCCATCAATTGTAACAAGAGATATTCAAGAATTGGTTAAAGATACGGAGAACATCTACGAATCAGTGGCAATTATTTCTAAAAGAGCAAGACAAATTTCAAGTGTCATGAAAGAGGAGTTGAGCTCTAAGTTAGCCGAGTTTGCTTCTACTGTTGATAACCTTGAAGAAATCTTCGAGAATAGAGAGCAAATTGAAATCTCTAAATTCTACGAAAGAATGCCTAAACCAACTATTATGGCTACGGAAGAGTTTCTTGAAGGTAAAATTTATGCTCGTAAAAGAGAAGAAGAAAATTAATAGGTCCTTTGTTAAAGGATAAGAAAATAATTTTAGGTATAACGGGTAGTATTGCTGCATATAAAGCAGCAATGCTTACCCGTTTATTGATTAAAGAAGGCGCTGAGGTACAAATCATTTGTACACAATCAGCCTTATCTTTTATTACACCACTTACCCTTAGCACCCTATCGAAAAACCCAGTTTTAACCTACTTTGAGAAAGATGAAACAGGGGAATGGAATAACCACGTTGCTTTGGGTCAATGGGCCGACTTCATCATCATTGCTCCAGCATCGGCCAATACTTTAGCCAAGTGTGCACATGGAATATGCGACAACTTATTGCTCGCTACCTACCTTTCAGCTAAATGTCCTGTGGCATTTGCTCCTGCTATGGATTTAGATATGTATGCTCATCCATCTACTAAATTAAACATCGATAGACTAATTAGCTTCGGTAATTATATTTTTGAATCAAATTCAGGTGAATTAGCAAGCGGATTATCGGGACAAGGTAGAATGCAAGAGCCTGAGGAAATCATGCAACACTTGAATGATTACTTTTCCGTAAAAAAGAAATATAGCGGTAAAAAAGTCTTGATAACCGCCGGACCTACTCATGAGGCTTTAGATCCTGTTAGATTTATTGGCAACCACTCATCTGGTAAAATGGGTTATGCGTTAGCGAAGGCCTTTCAACAAGCTGGAGCTGAAGTGTACCTGATCACTGGTCCAACCGCCATAGATAAGCCACTAGGTCTTACCAGTCTCATAGCAGTGAGCTCTGCAGAAGAAATGTATCAGGCGGCTAAGGACATATTTCCTACTGTTGATATTGCCGTGATGGCAGCTGCAGTAGCTGACTACACTCCAAAATATGTAGCTTCAGAAAAAATAAAGAAGAATGCCCCCGACATCACCGTTGAGCTCATAAAAACTGTAGATATTGCTAAATCATTAGGATTGCAAAAGCAGCAGCACCAGCAATTAATTGGATTCGCTTTAGAAACAAACAATGAAGAAGCCAATGCTATCAAGAAATTGAAGAATAAAAACCTTGATTTAATCGTTCTTAATAGCTTGCGCGATGCAAATGCAGGCTTCGGACATGACACCAATAAAGTGAAAATATTTAGCAAAGAAGGCTTGAAATATGAAAGCACCTTGTTGTTAAAATCTGAAATAGCACATATTATTCTTTCTCAAATAGATTAGAACTCATGCGGATTTTTTTACTCTTTAGCCTTTGCTTAATAACAGCTGATTTATGTGTTGGCCAAGATTTACTGTTTGATGTGAAAATTGATGCCTCCACCGCTAATACCTCAGATAACCGTGTGATCACCGACATGCAAAACAGCTTTCAGCAGTTTTTAAACGATAGAAACTGGATGAGTCAAGACTTAGATACTTATGAACGCCTTAAAGCTGTCATGGCTATCAATGTTATAAATATACCCAAGACAGGTCAGTATGATGCTAAAATGCAAGTACAGTCCGTTCGGCCAATATACGGCTCAACCTATGAATCCATCATGTGGAATGCCCCTGATGTTAATTTTTCATTTGCATTTGCAGAGTCGCAACCGTTAGACTATGCTGTAAATAGCCGTAACAGCCACCTTGAAAGTATTTTGGCGTTTTACGCAAACTTACTAATCGGATTAGATATGGATAGTTATAGCCCGCTAGGTGGTCAAGAATATTTAGATGAAGCATTCAATATAGCAAGAGCGGCACAGCAACAGAATATAGGAACGGGCTGGGACCAGTTTGGCAATATAGAAAGTCGATTTGCCGTAATCCAATCAATACTAAATGTACAACTAGAACCTTTGAGAAAAGGGAACTACACATACCACAGGGAAGGTTTAGATAAAATGAGTCAGAATCCTCAAGAAGCACGTGAAAGCATCCTTAGTGTAATAGAAAGTATTCAAAGAATAAATAAACTTAACCCCAACGAGCCCTTCATCCAATTATGGATTCAGGCAAAAGTGGAGGAAATAGTCAATATCTTCGAAGAAGGTGAAATATCACAAAGAAGGCAAGCATACAACCTAATGCGTGAAATTGCACCCGCTAATTCCGAAAGATATGAACCTATGATAAAATAGATTCTTATCTTTACAGATCAATAGTTTCAATCGAATAAATAGTTAACCTATTATGCTTCAGAAGCTCATTATTAAAAATTATGCGCTTATAAGAGAACTTCATATAGAGCCTACATCCAAGTTTAATACCATCACGGGCGAAACAGGTGCAGGGAAATCTATTATGTTAGGGGCTGTAGGTTTACTTCTTGGGAAAAGAGCAGACACCAAAGTATTATATGAAGCGGAGAAAAAATGCATAGTTGAAGGCCAGTTTGACATAAGTAATTACGCCCTGAAAGTATTCTTTGACCAGCACGATTTGGATTACGAGGACGCTTGTATCATTAGGCGAGAAATTAGCAGCAGCGGTAAGTCTCGTGCTTTTATTAATGATACACCAACCACTTTAGACGTATTAAAAGAATTAGGCGCCTTCTTGATGGATGTGCATTCACAGCACCAAACTTTGTTGTTAGGGGAGCAAGATTTTCAATTAAAATTGATAGATGCCTATACGCGTAGCAGTGAAACATTTAATGAATATCAACAATATTTCATCACTTTCAGTAAAGCTAAAAAGGCACTTCAACAAATTGAAACCAATTATAATAAGGTAAAAGCTGAAAAAGATTACAATCAATTCCTATTCGATGAACTAGAAAAAGCACAGCTAAAGGATGGGGAACAGGACCAACTTGAGCAGCAGCTAAAAATGTTGGAAAACGGTGAAATGATTCAGCAAAAATTAGTCGAAGCTTCGAACTTATTAGAAGTATCAGAATACGCTGTCCTCAGCACCCTTCATGAGGCAGTTGAAGCCTTGCGTTCCTTACAGAATTTTAATGAGACATATCAAGAACTCTTCACAAGGCTAAATAGCGTATTTATTGAGGCACAAGATATTAGCCGAACAGTAGAATTAGAAAATAATAATTTTGAGCATGAGCCACTTGCCCTCCAGCAAGTTCAGGACAGATTAAGTCTTATTTATCAGCTGCAACAAAAGCATCAAGTAGAGTCATTAGAAGCGCTCTTAACTATTAAAGAGCAATTAGAAGCTAAACTAGTAGCGGTAGAAAATGCAGACGCTGTGTTAGCAGAGCACAAGTCAAGTGTTGCAGCTTACCAAGAAAAGGTGACCGCTACAGGGCAGGCGTTATCGGCCTTAAGAAAAGCAGGCTTCAAGCCCTTAGAAAACGAATTAAAGCTTTTACTGGCTGATTTAGGTATGGAAGATGCCCGCATGGAATTCAAGCGCGAGCAGCAACCTCCTGACAGTACGGGTATAGATGATATAAATATACTTTTTAGTGCCAATAAAGGTATTGCCCCGCAGCTTTTAAAAGCTGTGGCCTCTGGTGGTGAATTCTCAAGATTACTGTTTGCATTTAAGTATATCATGGCAGATAAAATTTCCATGCCTACCATCATTTTTGATGAGATTGACACAGGAATTTCGGGCGAAATAGCCATTAAAATGGTTAATATGATGCAACGAATGGCAAGAAATCACCAGCTCATCACCATAAGCCATCTACCGCAAATTGCTGCTAAGGGAAATCACCATTACTTTGTGTACAAGGATAATTCTCAAGAGAAATCATTCAGTAAAATAAAATTATTAACTAAAGAAGAGCGTATTATTGAAATAGCCAAGATGATAGGCGGCGAAAATGCGAGCGCTTCAGCTATAAAAAGTGCTGAGGAGCTATTAACTCAATAAATAACAAAAAAGAATTTAGATGTATAATAACAAAAAGGTAGTTGTTGTATTACCTGCATACAATGCAGCCAAAACACTCGAAAAAACCTATAAGGAAATACCTTTCGACATAGTGGATGAGACAATACTAGTGGACGACCATAGTAATGATAATACCATAGAGGTCGGTAAAAGAATTGGTATTGAACATATTATCAGACACGAGGTAAATAGAGGGTATGGCGGCAACCAGAAGTCATGCTACAACAAGGCAAAGGCACTTAAAGCAGACATTGTTATTATGCTTCACCCCGATTACCAGTATACACCAAAATTAATAATTGCCATGGTAGGAATTATTGGTAATGATTTATATCCAGTAGTCTTTGGCTCAAGAATCTTGGGAAAAGGAGCATTAAAAGGCGGAATGCCTATGTATAAATACATTGCAAATAGGTTCTTAACATTATCACAGAATATACTCCTCAACCAAAAGCTTTCAGAATACCATACGGGTTACCGGGCATTCTCGGCAGAGGTATTAGAGAAGATTTCTTATGAAAAAAATTCTGACGATTTCATCTTTGACAATCAGATGATTGCTCAAATATTTGCAAATAACTTTGAAATCGGAGAAATAACCTGTCCAACGAAATACTTTGACGATGCTTCTTCTATCAACTTAGCGAGAAGTACGAAATATGGCTTAGGTGTACTGTGGGTTTCATGGAGATATTTCTTTCATAGAATTGGCTTAAAGTGGGATCTACTAAAATAATAATGAATAGTTTTCTAGAAAAAAATAAGTATCCTCAACTTCTGATAGCTGCTATAGCTGCCTTATTTTTTATTCCATTTTTGGGGCATCTGCATCTTTTCGACTGGGATGAAATCAACTTTGCTGAGTCAGCAAGAGAAATGATTGCTACGGGTAATTATACCCAAGTACAAGTCAACTTTCTTCCTTTTTGGGAGAAACCTCCCCTATTCTTTTGGTTTCAATCATTAAGCATGCAACTATTTGGTGTTAATGAGTTTGCTGCGCGCTTTCCAAATGCAATATGTGGGATTTTCACCCTCTTGGCCCTTTATAAAATAGGTAAAAAATATGTTAATGAACGCTTCGGGTTTATTTGGAGTCTATTTTATTTTGGCGCCTTTTTACCACATTTATATTTTAAATCAGGTATTATTGACCCTGTATTTAATCTATTTATATTTCTGGGTATTTTCTATTTAGCAGAAACTATCAGGACAGAAAAAAAACTCGCTACTAAAAATGCTTGTCTCGCCGGCCTTTTCACAGGTTTAGCAATACTCACCAAAGGGCCTGTGGGCTTATTAATAATATTACTTACATTTTTGGTTTATTGGGCCTTTAATCGTTTTAAACGCATAAGTACTTTTAAAAATATTGTCTTGTATGCGCTATGTACATTTGCAATCTCCTTTTTCTGGTTTGGATTTGAGTTAATAAAAAATGGCCCTTGGTTTCTCATAGAGTTTATTGAATACCAGATAGCGC
The DNA here is from genome assembly GCA_046709585.1 of Marivirga sp. GTDB lineage: Bacteria > Bacteroidota > Bacteroidia > Cytophagales > Cyclobacteriaceae > Marivirga. The sequence goes on along the minus strand of JBKEFO010000046.1, from coordinate 6,496 downwards.
TATTTTCTGAACCTGTTGCAGGACATAAACAACCTTTATACTATCATTTTGTGGTCGTCTTCCTTGGCTGTTTTCCAATGTCTATATTAGCCATTCGTTCTCTGTCGAAAAAATTAGTTTTCAATGAAAATGATCAGGCTAATTTCTTTAAAAAATGGATGGTTTACCTTTTTTGGGTAGTCATGATTTTATTTACCATCGTAACAACTAAAATCGTGCATTATTCATCTATGGCCTATCTACCTTTATCGTTTTTAGCTGCCTGGAATTTGAATTTATTATTGAATAAAAATCAAAAGCCTTCGTTGGCCACCAATATCACCAATCTGGTGATAGGCGTTTTAGTATCGGTTCTTTTAATCAGTCTACCTTTAGTTATTACTTATAAAGAAGTGCTTATTCCTTATTTGAAGGATGATTTTGCCGTCGCAAGTTTGGGTATTGACGTACATATGTATGGCTGGGAATTCATGATAGGCATTGTTTACCTATTTGCTGTAGTCATGATGTTTTTATTGTATCAGAAGAAAAAGCTTATTTCAGCGCTGCTTTTAGGCAGTTTTTCAACTGCTGTAGTACTAATGCTTTTCAATATCTTCGTGGTGCCAAAAATCGAGCGCTATTCTCAAGGCCCGGCTATTGAATTTTATGAATCCATACAGGGCGAAGATGCTTATGTTACCACTGTCGGCTTTAAAAGTTATGCGCACCTCTTCTATTTCAAAAAGCCACTTCCACAGAATCCATTGCATGCTAATAATGAATGGTTAAAAGAAGGCGACATTGATAAATCGGTTTATTTCGTGGTAAAAATTAATAGACAGTCGCAAATAAATGGCTATCCCGATATTCTTAAGGTAGGTGAAAAAGGAGGCTTTGCCTTTTATAAACGCCTGCCCTTATAATTTTATCATTACGCTATTTAACTAGCTAAAGAAGCGCTGCAGCGTAGATAGCGCTTCTTTAGCTAGTTCTTAAGCATATGGTCATACTTCTTAAGCATATGGTCATTAAGAAGCACACGAGGACAGTAAATTAAAGGAATCAACTTATCAATAAATTGCAGCCTCTAATATCAGAGTAATCAAACCTTCCCAATACCTCGAAATCTCCATTTGAATGGACCTTTCCTATATCTTTCGTCTCAATAAAGGCACAGCTATCGATATTTGCTAAATCAATAATATTGATACCGCCCGCTTTATCTGCTTGGGTATTTATGGCAAAAGGATCGTTTACTTCGCGGGTAAGGATACGCATCGTACTGCTGATTGAGAATAGTCCTTCACCCCTACTATAACATTGTGACAATAGCTCAGTCATTCCATACTCTGAATGAATTGCTTTTACCTGAAAGGAATTGACCAGTTGATCGTGTAATGTCTCTCTGGTCAGCTCTGCTCTCCGACCTTTCATCCCTCCGGTTTCCATGATAATGCAATCAGAGAAGTCTACTTTATATTGCTCCGCTATGTCCAATAATGCAAAACTAACACCCCAGATAATAATCTTCTTTTGATGGCCTTCAGTTTCTTTTATCCGAGAAACAGCAGCTATCAATTCTTGATAATTATACAGATAAAACCCCGACAATGATGAGGCTGTTTGCTCTACAAAAAAGTTAACCATTGCTACAAGAGATGAATTATCTCGTTCTAAATACGAGGGTAATAAAGCCAGGATGACATAATCATCTAGTGCCCCGTAGGTGCATTCAAATATACGCCTACAATTGTCAAGGTAAAACGATAGATCAAAGACATGGTGTTTGCTATTAACATTGGTCGTGGTACCACTACTCTCAAAAATTGTAGTAGGGTGTTTTGCTAAATCATCAAGGACAATTTTTTGCGTTTTAAAAAACTCTATGGGCAGAAAAGGGATATCTGCGATTTTGCGGACGTTTTCAGGAATCCTACCAATGGCATCTACATATTTTTTATAAATTTTATTGTTCTTATATTGAAACTGAAATAGCTGTAGTGCGAAATTTTCAAAATTTTCTGCATTTATGGCATCAATTTCTGATTTAAAGCGTTCTCTCTCTGACATGAATAAATAATATGCGAATTAAAAGTAAAGATACTACAAAATACCTATTTGGGCTGGCACTCTTGTTTTCATCCATATTATTTTCTGCCTGTCCGAGTGTACCGGAATTTCCACTAGTCCCATCAATAAATTTTGATCAAGTTCAATACTACCAAGAACAAACAGAAACTGGATCTGGCCAAATACTCAGTACTGATGTTATTCAACTAAGCATCTATTTTGAAGATGGAAATGGAGATTTAGGCTTGTCAAGCTCAGAGATTAATGCTCCATACCAAGCTTTCTTTTTTCAATTTACACCAGCGAATATATTAATTTTCATTGGCGATAATGATACGCTCCCAGCTTATAACCCCCTAGATTATTTCATACCTAATTCAGAAGATTCCATTTTGATAGGTCAGCGCTTGATCACCAGTCAGGATACCTTATATATTCAGTTGAACCCTAGAAACAAAAATATTTTCATAAAAACGTTCTACCAGCCCAATCCAAATGGCGATTTTGTAGAATTCCAATGGGATGAAGCACCCTATTTCGAAACCTTCGATGGAAGATTCCCTTTGCTTAATTCAGAATTATATGAAAGGCCACTAAACGGCACGCTAACCTACAAGATTAAATCCTCTGGATTCTTAAGGATTTTTAGAGAGAATCCCATTATCGTAGAGACCTACATATTAGATAGGGCTGGAAATAAAAGTAATACCGTCAGAAGCGAACCATTTGTTCTTAAAGATGTTGCTATAGATAATTAAACGAGAACAAAATAATGCCAAAAGTTAAATTAACAGATCAGGAAGCGGATAGAGTGATTGAAATGGCATGGGAAGACAGAACACCTTTTGATGCTATTAAAAGCCAGTTTAAGGTAAGTGAGAAGGAGGTCATACAACTGATGAGAAAGGAAATGAAGCCATCTAGTTTTCGCATGTGGCGTGCTAGAGTTCAAGGAAGAAAAACAAAACACAGTAGTTTACGATCAGATGATGTTAACACTTTCAAATGCAGTAGACAACGTCAAATAAGCATGAATAAATATAGCTAAGACGCTAATGCATTCTATCGGGCCTAGGCTGAAGCTGCTTCATTATGATTTCGGCTTCTTGCACTAGCAGCTCTTGCCACCTCGCCTGCACTGCTTCCTTAGGCATATAGTTTTCCGCCAGGTCAATAAAGTTCCTATAATGACCCGCTTCAGAGATCATTAACTCATAATAGAAATTTTTGAGCTCTTGATCCGAAAAAGCTAAATGTAACTGCTTGAACCTTTCACAGCTACGCGCTTCAATCAAGGCATTAATTAGTAGCTTTTCCACTACCTGATGCTTGCGATCGCCGCCCTTTACTTCCACTTTCATTAATGCGCTCACATATTCATCCTTACGAGGTTTGCTTAATTTAAAACCTCTTTTTTTCAACTGCTCAAGTACTCGTTCAAAATGAGACCATTCCTCCGCTACAACTGGCGCTAAGGTTTCCACCATATCAGTGAATTCCGGAAAATTAACAATCATACTGATGCAAGAAGAAGCCGCCTTTTGCTCACAATAGGCATGATCTATCAATATCTCCTCGATATTTTCTTCCGCTATGTTGGCCCACCTCGGATCGGTAGGTAAGTTTAATCCTAATGTAAATTTATCCATATGCCTCATCAATCATAGAAAGACCAAGTAACTCCTAAATCAAAAACAGCCTGTTGTCCGGAGTAGTAAGGTGTAGCAAAATAGCCCGGTGCATTCAACCCTTGGTTCAGGTGTCGGTATTTAAAAAATACACTTGCAGTATTAAACTTAAAACTCAAGTAAATATCTCCGAACCCATAAGCAGGGATTTCAAAGTCATTCTGCAAGAAATAATGTTGCGTGGTAGGATCGTAATCGTCAGCAAAATAACCACTTTGAAGATGTGCATCTATACCTACTCTGCCAATAAGGGTTCCAGCTATAAGTCGTTCATAATATATTCCTACTGTTAAAAAATGTTCTGGAATCCTGAAAAGATTGGCTGCCTTTCCTTCTTTAATGGTATAGATATAATCCACATTGAAATTAAAATTTCCTAGCTGGCTAATAAGCTCGAGACCGGGGTGTATCAAGCTTGCAATTTCTTTGGTCTGCGCTGGCTCTGCTTGCTCATTAAGGTAAATATGCTTGCCAACAACTGTTAATTCTAATTTAGGCTCCAACTTTAAGGCCTTCCCAAGGCCGAAATAAGCCTTCGCTTTTACCTGCTGCACTTGCTCCGAGACAAAGTTATTACGCCAAAAGTCGTGATTTCCATAGTAACGTTGGTGAAAATATGGCGCATCGAACTGCATGCTTAGTGCCGATACCCTCAAATAAGGCGTTTTTAAAACTGCCTGTAGCCTATAGTTTCCATCTATCTGGTATTGCGCTTCCGCTGTAAGTTGCCATTGCTCATTCAGGGCAATACGTGCATAAGCTCCCCCATAATATTCAGTTGCTATTAATAACTCAGGATCATATTTTAAGCTATATCTAACATCCCTCCTACTTACATACAGGCGATAAAACAATTTGCCCAGATCCCCTTTTAACCCTATATCATTTTTAATAGAATAGGTGGTGGCCAAGTCTTGGCTGCTGTCGCTTCGTACTAAAAACCGATCAAAGTATTGCTCATCAACATCGACCGGTTGATCCCGCAGTCCGGCAGGGTTGACAAACTGATTTAGCCTCCGTTGCCAATCTAGGCTATGGTAGAAGTTCACCAGCTTACTAAAATTGTATTGCTGATACAAATGATAACGTTGTGTTAATTGACTCGACTCCGCATTACGGAGATTTATTTCTTCGTCTTCATAGTCAAATAAATTATCAAAAAGTAGGACTGTATCCACATCTACTATACCACCCGTCTCATACACTTTATGGTAAGTTCGGGCAAAGTTAAATAGAACTCTATATTTCTTGTTAGGTGTCTGATAATCTGTATAAATATCATAGGAAAGCGACAGTGCATTTAGATCACCTCTACTTCTATTGGGTCCTATTTGCTTATCAATCGTCCAGCGGTTAAAGCTAAAACCTACATTCCAATTGGGTAAAACATTTCTAGAAAAATCTATTCCAACAAAAGCACGGTAATTACCCCCAATAACAGACCTCAACTGTGTATATGGTGATTTCGTATCAAAGTACTTAAAGTCCTCTGGATTTTTAGTATAAGGATCGTACACACTAAACCCACTTCTTCTACCTGTAATTGCAGGGGCTTGATAATAAATAGGTTGCATAGCCGTACCTACAGTGCCCAAATACTGCCAATAGTAACTATTAAGCTCCACTAAATCCCATTTATGCTGGTCTGTTAGGGTCGTATCCAAGCTTCTATACAGCGATTTGTTATTTAAAACATCATCCTCAGTAGTATATAGTGTAGTCTTAGGACCATAGACATTTTTGGTACTATCATCTGTCACTTGTGCCCAAAGCGGCTGCACGAGGAAGATACAGAATAATAAAGGACTAATTAATTTTCTCAAAACGATGCGAAATTAACGATTAATAGGACTTAAATAAATCTTTCTTTCACTTATATTTCCCCATTATAGCACAATAGCAATTAGGAATTAATTACAGCGGTCACCTTTGCCTCCAATAGCGAAAGAAATTCATCTTCCCTGTCCAAAAACTGTACCATCATAGGTTGGTAAAACAGCAGCTGCTCCACTTCGTTTAATAAAAGAGGGTCGCTAATGATTCTTACCCAATCTTTTTCTGTAGTAAGAATGTCTGCCTCATGCGTCATGGCCATGTGTACAACTTCTGCTAGCTCTTTTACTGTGAACAGGTGGTGATCAGCATATTTCACGTGCTGCACAACAGAAAAATCTATCGCTAGGTGTTCTTCTAGCGTGATAGTATTGGCAATGCCCGTTAATAAAATTAACTTTTTCTTAATGCTTCGATTCAATGACGAATGAATTGGCGCATAGGTGATTTTTGTAAAAAAAATGAACGCCTGCGGAGCATAACTCTTTATTTTATGCGCCATCTCCTGTCTTTCTGCTACACTTATGTTACCTGGGCATTTTGTGATAATAATCACATCAGCCCTGTTAGCACCACTTCTCCCCTCTCTTAATAAACCGGAGGGCAAGACATAATCTGTAAAGAATGGACGGTGGTAATCAGATAGCATTACGGAAAAATTAGGTTTAACACTTCTGTGCTGATAAGCGTCATCCAACAAAATCACTTGATTATCTGGTCGCTCTAAGAGAATGGATGGCACGGCCAACACCCTATCTTCGCAGACAGCAACATTTATATCTGCGCCAAATTTCCGATATATTTGATAGGGTTCATCACCTATTTGGCTAGCAGTTGCTTGCTTTCCAGCCAATATGAAACCTTTAGATTTGCGACCATATCCCCTAGACAGGGTGCTTAATCCTAAATTCGAGTGTTTTTTT
>JBKEFO010000045.1:0-14828 GCA_046709585.1 Marivirga sp. | reverse complement strand
TTTGTTCTTTGCTTGCATTGAAATAACGACTACCCTATTTATTATAGGCTACGCTTTTGATTGGTTAAAAAGCAAGGAGCTAGTATTAAATTAACCTTTATTTTGCAATTTTTTTCTGATGCGGCTTCGTGATTCAGGCTTTACACCGATATAACAGGCGATGTCGTATTGTGGTACTCTTTCGAAAATATCAGGTCTTGTTTCTACTAGTTTTAGGTACCGTTGTTCTGGTTTGTCAGTGATATAAGAGGATAATAAATGTTGTTGCTCCATAAATCAGTTTCCATTATTTGAAGGGAGATTATTTCAAGTTGGCAACTGATAGATCTTTGATCAGTAAGGTTTTAATCAATACGATCTAAGCCCAGCATACCGACATAAAAATCTCGGATCCTCTGTTGAAAAATGAGGTTGTAATTTGCCTGCCCTATAACAAAGTATTGTTGAGCAAAGGCAAGTTCAGATAGATTTGAGAGGCCTGCATTGGATAGCTGTTCTTGGATTTTGTAAGCAGCTTGAAGCGTATTTTGAGCTACTTCCTTTCTTTTGAAAGCTGCTTTATAGTGTAAGAAAGTATTCTGCACATCTTGGAAGATTGTTCGCATTAAGGCTTCTTCATCCAACTGATTATTTACGAGAGTTACTTTAGCTTGTGCTGCTTTTGCCTTATTCGCGTAATTACTGAATAGTGGAATACTTAAATTTAAACCGACGGTATTGTTAGGGTATAAATCAAAAAGTTATTCTCGAAATGCCAAAGAATTCAGTGAGCTGTATTGGGTTTCATATTGATAAAATGCACTTAGAGATGTCATAAAGGGAGATTTTGAGGCTGCCAATATTGCTTTCCGACGATAGTTTTTTCAATTTCAATTGTTTTAAGTCAGCTCTATGGTTTAGTGCGCGGTCATAAAGTGCTAGCAATTGGTAGGTGTTTTCGGATGGGATGAACATAAGCGATTCGCTTGTTACTTCAAATTGGTATATTGGCTCCCTTGGTCGTTATTTATAATATCTACCTTACCTTACCTTACCTTGCCGCCGTTACGTGAAACAGGTCCGCACACCATTCAGCTTCCATACTGTTGGAGACCGACCAGTTCAAGACGAACCTGCTATTGAGGTCAATGATAGCTGCCAGGGCTGCCTTTGTCTTAAACTTGCTTGTGAACCTGCCTGTCGGCCAGACAGGTTTTCTACGTGCCTTCTTAGAAAATTTAATAGTTTTTAATAAACTTAACTTACTGTCCAGTTTTTTTTGGAGAGATCACTATGTAGCGTAATACCTTTTTATTCACTTTCATCGATTTATGGGAGATATTTACTAATCGTTTTTTAAACTTTTTATAGGATTAGCCAAAGCAGCCTTCGTTGATTCAAAACTTATTGTGAACACTGCAATACCAATTATTAAACCAGCAGTTGCTATAAATGCCCCCCACGGCATATCTATTCTGTACGCATAATCTGTTAACCATTTAGTCATGGAATACCATGCTATTGGAATACCTATTGCAATTCCTATTAAGATTAATTTCATAAAATCTTTGGTGATAAGTGAAGTAATGGCAAATGCAGATGCGCCTAGGACTTTTCTCACCCCAATCTCCTTCGTTTTTTGTTCCGCTGTAAATATGACCAAGCCAAAAAGCCCTAAGCAAGAAATTAAGATTGCAAGCATTGAAAAGAAAGTTGATAGCTTATAAAATGTAGATTCACTTTTATAAAGCTTATTGTACTCACTATCCATAAACTTATATTCAAAAGGAAATGCTGGATTTAACCTTGAATGAAGAGACTTGAGTGAGGCTAATGTTTGTTGTAGATTATCAGTATTGTATTTAATAAATGCTGTACCAAATTCAGAATAGCCTTCACTTCTAATGATTAGGGGAAAGATCGATTCTTTCAACGAACTGAAGTGAAAATCTTTAACAACGCCAACAATCGTCCCTGAATTTCCCCAAAATGACAATGTTTGTCCAATTGGACTTTCCATTTTCATTTGTTTCATGGCACTTTCGTTAATCAAGTATTCAATATTGTCGGGATTATTATGCATAAGGTCCCTACCCATAAGAAGTTTTGCACCATAAGTTTTCACAAAGTCTACACTACCAACCATCCCAGTAAATAAAGAGCCGTCATCGTCCGCTTTCCCATTCCAAATAACTTCTGGAGAGGTACCATATTCACCTAATAAAATATGTGAAGTTTTTGTTATCGAATAAACTCCTGGAATTTGTAAAGCATCTGTTTTAAAAGCGTCGAAATTTTTCTGCAAATCTTCAGAAATTGTCACTGCTAATAAATTTTTGCGCTCAAAACCAATATCCTTATTTTGAACATAGTCTAGCTGTTTTGAAATGACGAACATTGAACTTATAAAGACAACTGAAATTGTAAACTGAAAAATAACCAAAGCCTTTCTAATCCATTTGGTGCTCGAACTGGTTTCTATTTTCTTTTTGAAAATATCGATTACTTTAAAAGAGGACAATAGAAATGCAGGGTAGCTTCCAGATAGTAGTCCTGTAAGGAATGTGATAAGCATGACCATTGCCCAAGTGGATGCAGGTAAATTTTCCAAGCCGATTTGCTTATCTGTTATTTGATTAAAAACAGGGAGGAAAAGCGCAGTTAATAATAAAGCAAAAAATAGACTTGAAAAAGACAAGATTATAGCTTCTCCTAAAAACTGGAACACTAAACCACCTTTTCTAGCGCCAAGCACCTTTCTAACGCCGATTTCTTTTGCTCTTTTCATAGAACCTGCAGAAGCTAAATTCATGAAATTAATACTGGCAATCAACATGATTAAGAAAGCGATAATGCCAAATAAGCGTACAGACTCTATTTTACCGCTATTATTTTTCAGATCAGCATATAAATAACTCTCTTCATATGGCTGCAGCTGAATGGTCAATCCATCTAGTTTGTATTCTTTTAAGAAGTGTTTCAGTTTTTGCATCAACTGCTTGAGGTCGGTACCTTTTGTAAGTTGTACAAAAGTTTCTGTACCTAAATTTTTCCAGTCGGACATCCAAGGGTTATCTGCAAAAAGGGAATTAAATGGTAAATAGAAGTCACTATTTTCTGTGGTGTTTGTACTGGCTACCTCAAATACCAAAGCAACTTTCAGTAATTTGGTGTTTTCGTAGGTCAATGTTTGGCCAATGGCACTTTTTGCATCCTCAAAAAATAATTCAGCCATTTTTTTTGAGATAGCAATAACATTTGGTTCAGTTAAAGCAATCTTTGCACTCCCTTCCAAAATTGTAAAAGAAAACATATTGAAATAGTCTTCACTGACAAACTTCCCTTTTTGCTTTAAAACCTTTTGACCAGTAGAAAATGTATAATTTCTATTGTTGTTAGACATGGCGGTTACAGCTGAAATTTCGGGCACTTTACTTTTTAATTCTTTGTAGAGAAGTGATGGTGTGCCGTAGCCGTATTCCGCACCTTCAGAAGATGTTAGATAGACAGAGTATAGATTATCGATATTGTGATGGTATTTATTGATGCTACTTTCGTCAGAAATCCATAAATAGATTAATAAAAAACAGAATAATCCAGAGGTCAATCCTAGAATATTGAGAAAGGATATGAGTTTATTAGCCTTAATATTTCGCCAAGTTAATTTGAGGTAATTATTTATCATGATCAGTTCTTCTCAATTGTTGGTCAATATGTTTTCTGTTACTTTTTCTCCATCAAGCATTTGAATAATGCGATTTCCGTATTTTGCATCATGTTCACTATGTTTAACCATTACGATTGTAGCTCCAAGATTGTTGAGTTCAGTAAGTAGTACCATCACTTTGTTTCCCGTTTTACCATCCAAGTTTCCTGTTGGCTCATCCGCCAAAATAAGCTTAGGGACGTTAATTACAGGCCTTGCCACCATAACACGCTGTTGTTGACCACCTGAAAGCTGCGTAGGGAAATGACTTCTTCTATGCATGATTTGCATTCTGTCTAGAACTTCCTCTACCTTTTCAAAAACAGTAAGTTCATCAATTAAATTAAAACTCTGAAATGCGAAGCCTATGTTATGCTTTCGTAATTGCGAGTGCTGACGTTCATTATAATTAGCAACTTCTTTATCGTTAAAAATGAAGCTTCCACCATCGGTATCATCTAGTAGCCCTAAAATATTAAGTAAGGTTGACTTACCACTTCCAGAAGGCCCCATAATAGAGACAAATTCTCCTTTCTCGACTTCAAATGAGATTTTATTTGGGGCAATTGTTTTATGCTGCTCAGTGGTGAAGAATTTTTCTAGCTTGCTAATTTGTATCATGAATTTTGTCTTTAATGTAATCTTAATTCGTTTTTGTCACCATAGTCCTGATAAGTAGACGTAATAATCGGAACAACCGTCTCCATGTAGTTATGGTATTTTTCAATGTTCTGGTAGCCAGGAATTAGGCCTTCATGAGCTATTCATTTTTCTAAATAGAGAGTGTTTCGGCCAGCTATTATTCTTTTTTTTGAGAGTACTTTGATCACCAAAATTTTACTCAATACTTTCTAAGCCCAGTGTGCCAATATGAAAATCTATTATTTTCTGTTGAAATACGAGGTTGTAATTTGCCTGCTGTAAATTAGCTTGCGCTGTAACCAAGTTCTGCTGTGCAAAAGCGAGTTCAGCTAGAGTTGATAAGCCTTCGGCATACCTTTTATTTTGAATGTTAGAGGCCTCTTTAGCAGCTTGAAGTGCATTTCGGCTAACGTCTTTTCTTTTAAAAGCGGCTTTGTAATTTAAATGGGCATTCTGCACATCTTGAAAAATACGCCGTTTTAATGCTTCTTCGTCTAATTGATTGTTTGCTACCGTCACTTTAGCCTGTGCCGTATTTACCTTATTGGCATAATTACTGAATAAGGGGATACTCAGATTCAAGCCAACGGTATTGTTAGGGTATAAATCGAAAAATTGTTCTTGAAATCCCAAAGAATTTAACGAGCTATATTGTGTGCCATATTGGTAAAAAGCCCTGAGGGATGGCATGAAAGATGATTTTGATGCCGCTAAACTCCTTTCAGAAGATAGCTGCTGCAAGTTTAGTTGTTGTAAATCAGCTCTATGGTTTAGCGCGCGATCATATAGCGTTGGCAATTGGTAAATATTTTCAGCTGGTATAAGCATGAGCGACTCACTCGTCACTTCAAACTCGTATAGAGGGTCTAGTTGTAAAGTCTGGGCAAGTAATGCTTTGTCTAAAAAATAATTGTTTTCCACCTGGATATAGTCTAATTCTAGTTGGCTAAGCGTCGCCTTTTGCGTGTATTGATCAGCAAGTGGGCGTAATCCTGCATTGACGAAACCTTCTATTTGTGCCAACTGCTTTTGCTGGTTTTCGATATTTTGCTCCGCTATTTCTACTAGCTTTTTGTCCAAAAGCACCTGTAAATACTGTTGCCCAATTGTAAATACCACCCGCTGTTTGCTTCTTTCTATTCCTTTTAATTGTGCGGCGTAGTCATAGTCTGAAATCTTAAGCTGGTGGCTTCTGCTGAAGCCCTCAAAAACGGAGAGCGATGCCGATAGGCCTGCCGAAAACCTATCAGCCTGTACATTTTTAATTTCGAAGCCATCCTCCACTAATTGAAACTGCTGTCCATCTTGCCTTGCAGCTTGAAGGTTTGCGAATACATTAGGGAGATAGTTCAGCCTTGCGCTGGTTTTACTAATTTCCAGTGCATTTAACTGATTTTGGTTTTTTCGAAGATCAATATTGTGTGCAAGTCCTTTTTGGATGGCGTCAGAAAAACTGAGCTCTTCAAATTCTTGAGCAAACAGGGTATTTGTTAGGCCAATGAATACGAATATTACTATAAATGTCGACTTATGCATCTTGAGATTCCGTTAAATAGTTCTTAATAATTGCGCCATCTTCCAATTCAATTACTCTGCTTCCGTATTGCGCATTTTCTTCAGAATGAGTCACTTGAATAATGGTGGTACCCTGCGCATTGAGTGTTTGAAATAATTCCATTATTTGTCTGGATTGGCTTGAATGGAGGTTGCCTGTCGGTTCATCAGCCAGAAGGATAGAAGGCTTGCCAATAATTGCCCTTGCCACACCCACCAATTGCTGCTGTCCGCCTGAAAGCTGCGCAGGGAAAAGATCCTTTTTTGCTACCATGCCAAATTGATCCAGTACGTCTGCGACTAGACTTTTTCGTTCCGAGGACTTCACCCCTCTGTACAATAGTGGTGTTTCTATATTTTCGTATACCGTTAATTCATCAATTAAATGGTATGCTTGAAAGACGAAGCCAAAATATTCTTTGTGTAAAGCAGCTTTCTTTTTATCACTCAAAGAGGTGATGTCTTCTTCGCTCAATTTGTAGTGTCCAGATGAAGCCTCATCCAATAGTCCGATAATATTAAGAAGTGTAGATTTACCTGCACCACTTTGTCCCATGATAGTGACAAACTCTCCTTGTTCTATCGTTAGATTGATACCCTTTAAAATAAATTGTTTACTGAATTTACTTTTAATGAATTTATCGATGTCACTTAGTTGTATCATTTCTTTACTTTTTCTTTCTCTATTGTTTTCAATTAATGTGCCATTTAAGGTTATGTACCTGCTGTTACTTAAACAAAGGTTATAGGATGGGCTTTGTCCTAATTCGTGATTTATCGTCCGAATACGGTCAGGTGTTTTGCCTGACGCACATGCCATGTTGTAGAAAATAATGTCGTTAGCGACTGGCTCAGCTTGCAGGGTTGGTGGCGTGTTTGTTTCCATACTGTTCTATTCCTCCTTTAACATATCGGCAAGATTGACGCGAATAGCTTAAATAGTTGTAAAGCTATTGGTCAACCATGCAATGCCTGATGCGATAGCTCCTGCTGCCACGAAATAATACATTCCGGGTCTATTTTGTAGGCAAAACTCTTTAAGCCATCTGTAAGCCGTGTAAAAAATGGAAGGAATGTAATTAGGGGGCTTATGGTAATGATAAGCGTACCGATAGGTCTGGCATGCCACTGCTGATTTCACCTCCAGGATACGGTAAGACGACCTTAATGGAGTATGTTGCTGATAGACTGGGATTGATATTTATGAAAATTAATGGGCCATCTATTGGCCATGAAATAACTTCTGTAGATCCCATTGAGGCGCGTAATGCTGCCACCAGACAGGAATTGCAAAAATTAAATCTGGCTTTTGAGATGACTGATAATGTAATGCTTTATCTAGATGATATTCAGCATTGTAATCCGGAGTTTTTACAGAAATTCATCTCCTTGGCTGATGGCCAGCGGAAAATTGAAGGCGTTTTTAATGGGGAGTCGAAAACCTACGATTTTAGGGGTAAGCGTTTCTGCGTGGTAATGGCAGGGAACCCATACGCAGAGAGCGGTGATAAATTCCAAATACCAGACATGCTTTCCAACAGGGCAGATATTTATAATTTTGGTGATACAGCTACCAACCGTGCTGACTTATTTAGGTTAAGCTTAATAGAAAACGGACTTACCTCTAATGCTTATCTTAAATCTATTACTCAATATGGCTTAGACAATTTGTATAAGCTGGTAAAATATATCGAGAGTGATGAGCAGAATTTGCCGGAAATGCACGGCAATCTTTCACCTCAGGAGGTGCAAGATTGCTTAAAGGTGCTAGGGAAAGTGATGCAGATCAGAGATGTGCTTATTAAAGTGAATGCTCAATATATTAGTTCGGCTGCCATGAGCGATGGTTACCGTACAGAGCCCCCATTCAAATTACAAGGTTCTTACAGAGATATGAATAAGTTAATGAGTCAAGTAGTGCCTATTTTAGAAGATAGGGAAGTCTACCAATTATTGATAGATCACTACCAAAATGAATCGCAAACTTTAACCACCGATGCGGAGGCTAATCTATTGAAGTTGGGTGAGCTGATGGAGGATTTAAATGAGGTGAAAGCAGAAAGATGGAAGAGTATGAAAGAAATTTTCGCCAAAAACAACAAGATAAAAGGCTTAGGCGACTCTGATAGGATGTCTCAAATTATTGGTCAGATGACATTATTTGTGGAAGGATTAGAAAGTATTGAGAAGGCCTTAAATAAGCGGAAAAATTAAGAATGGCAAAATTAATATTTGCCATTCCAAGCTTATCCTATGACCACAGTTGCTGCCAAGATCCTTCTACTCATCCTTTAACGTATCTGCAGGATTTACGCGAATAGCTTTAATAGTTGTAAAGCTAATGGTGAACCATGCAATGACTAATGCGATAGCTCCTGCTGCTGCGAAATAATACCATTCCGGCTCTATACGGTAAGCAAAACTCTGGAGCCAGTTTTTACTCATCCAAAAGCTTAATGGAAGCGCAATTGCGATAGCAAGAAGCACCATTTTGGTAAAATCTGTTGTGAGTAATTTAATAATCTGTAATCCATCGGCTCCTAGTATTTTTCTGATACCTATTTCCTTTTGCCTGCGTTCAGCTGTGAAAGCGGCCAATCCAAATAAGCCGAGACAGGAAATAATAATGGCGATTGCAGCAAAATAGCGCGACAAAAGAGATACTCTTTGTTCTGCCTGATATTGTGCCTGATAATTAGCATCTAGAAATTCATAGTCCAAAGTGAATCCAGGGTTAAAGTCTTTGTAAAGTGCTTCAATGTCATTGATAATTAGTTCAGGACTGTTCGCTTGCATTTTGACGAAAATGTTGAGCATAAAACTTTTGTCAAAGTGAAATAGCATGGGAGCAACTTCTTCATGTAAGGAAGAAAAGTGAAAATCCTTTACCACACCGATTATTTCCTTTTTGTTCCCCCACATCGTGACGGTTTTGCCAATTGGATCGTCCAAGCCCATCGTCTTAATTGCCGCTTCATTAAAGATGATTTTGCTTTCCTCAGCGCCATATTTTTCAGAGAAACTCCGGCCTTCCTTCATTTCAATACCTAAAGTTTCTATGAGGCCGTAGTAGGCCCTAGCCTGCTCGAATAGGATATTACTGTCGGGGTTCTTGCCTTGCCATGTCACCCCTGTTGTAGAAGCGCCGCTTTTCACAATGGAGTGTGTGGTAGACGAGGCATTTACCACACCAGGGACAGCTTTTAACTGCTTAATGAAAGGTTCTAATCGATCAGCCACCGTACCTTCTATGGCAAATTTGATCACCTGCTGCCGGTCGTAACCTAGGTTTTTATTTTGCACATATTCGATTTGCTTGTATACGATCCAAACGGAAACTAAAAGAACAATAGAAATCACGAATTGGAAAACGACCAGTCCTTTTCTAGTCCAAACTTCACCAATTGAAGTACTTAACTTACCTTTTAGTATGCTTATCGGTTTAAAACCCGAAAGATAAAGGGCAGGATAGCTACCTGCTAAGATTCCTGTGAAAAGGGTAATAGCTGTGATCACTATAAATAGTGAGAAGTCCCACTTAAGCGTCAGCTGCTTATCAGTTATGCTGTTAAATTCCGGCAACAATAGCAGTACAATTAAGAGGGCCAATCCTAAGGAGATAAGCGTCATGGCCACTGATTCTCCCAGATGTTGGGATATTAACTGCGCTCTGCTCGAGCCCAGCGTTTTTTTGATCCCAATTTCTTTTAAGCGTCTAGAAGCCCTTGCAGTACTCAAATTCATGAAGTTGATACAGGCAATGGCTAAAACAAAAAATGCGATGATGGCAAATAAGCGCACATAAGTTATCCGGCCTCCCGCTTCCTGTCCATTTTCAAACTGACCGTGTAAATAGTTGCTTGAATACTGCTTAAAAAAAGGCTGTACATTTGATCCAGGGACTCTATCTTGGATTAGAGTAGCTATTTTTTTATTTAGCAGGCCAACATCAGTTCCTTCAACCAATTGCACATACGTAAGGGCAATATAATTACCCCAATGGTTACGTTCTTGTCCCATTAAATCATCTATAAAAATTGAGAAGGGGAGAAGGAATTCGAAAGACTCGGTACTATTGTTGGGTAGATCAGCGATAACAGCTGAGACCTGCGCTCGACCTTTAAAATTTAATATTTGCCACTCCAAGCTTTTCCCAATTACCTCAGTCGTTCCAAAAAGTCTTGTTGCCAAAGATGCCGTTAGAACAATGCCACTTTTCTCTGAAAGTGCCGTTTGGGGATTTCCTTTTAAAAATGGAAAGGAGAAGAGCTGAAAATATTCCTTCCCTGAAAATTTACCTCGTCCTTTGATCTTATGTTCCCCTGTAGATAAAGAAAAACCATCACCGAATTCATCGGTGTCTGTGTCTTCCACAGCTGTAAGCACTTCAGCCACTTCCATCTCTAATACATCGGCCAACAGCGCTGGCACAGGAGGAGCTGACCGAACGGCTCCATTTTCTTCATGATTGAGGTACACTTGATACAATTGCGCATCATTTTCATGGAATTTATCTACAGAAAGCTCATGATTTACCCACAGATAAATAAGTAAGGTGCAGGCCATACCTGTGGATAGCCCTAACAAGTTGATCAAGAAGGTGCTCTTAAATCGTTTGAAATTACGGTAGATGATCAGCAGATTGTGTTTGAACATGGGTTTATTTTTAACTGTGATTTGCGCTTTATATGATCCAAACTAAAGGCCAAACTAAAGGCCAAACTTAAGGCAAAATTTGTAATAGGCATCTAGCATCAATTATCCAAGGTTCACTTGATTGCAATGTCAGAGATTACGACTATTTCGTTCGACATCGGTCAGTATCTTCTATGAAGTCCTTAGCAGTATTACTCATCTTTTAACACCTGAGCGGGATTACGATTTGCAGCCTTTAGTGCATGAAGTGATACAATACCAATACTCAATATAAAGGCTATCAGACCTGCCACGATATAAATACCGATGGGCATATCCATTTTGAATTGAAAGCTACTTAGCCAGTTAGCAATAAAATACCAAGCAGGGTATATGGCCAGTAAAAAGGAGAGTCCAATTAGCAAGGCATATTCTTTAGAGAGGAGTATTAAAATGCTGGAAATTGGGGCTCCAAGTACCTTCCTGATGCTAATTTCTTTCGTTCGCTCGGCTATTGTGAATGAAGCCAGACCAAACAAACCTAAGCAGCTGATTAGTATAGCGATTACTGTGGCAAAGAAAAGGACCCTTCTTAGACGCACTTCGCTCGTATAAAAGTTTTTGATGGTTTCATCTAAAAATTTAAACTCATAGGTCTCATTAGGGTAAATAGTACTATATGCCTCTTGCATAGATTGTACAGTATTGGCTATGTTGACGTTAGGTGCCAGCCTTACATTTACTTTATATAAATTTCGTTCATTATAGCCCAACATCATAGGTCTTATAGCTTCGTACATAGCTTGGGTATGAATGCTCGGAATTACACCTACTATGGTAAGGTCATTGTCATATTTAAGCGCTTTACCAATGGCCTCTTCAGGGCTTTGAAGTCCTAGGATATTCAATGCGGCCTCATTTATGACTACTTCTGATTTATCTAAAGTAAAGCCTCTACCGGCTACAATAGGCACTTGGTAGAGGCCTAAAAACGAAGGGTCTGCAGTTTTCACCTGAATACTTACTTCCTCTTTCTCGCCCTTAAACTCATGCTCTACCGTGCTTGTCCACAATGCTCCTGATATGAGCATGTCACTACTTAGGCTAACGCTCTCTACACCAGCGATAGTTGCTAGCTTACTTTTGAGTAATTTAGTTTTGTCAAGTGTTCCTTGGAAGGGTGTATCAATATGCATGACTGCCTCTTTGTTAAAACCAACTTCCTTATTCATAAGGAAGTCTATTTGTGCATTGATAGCCAGTACAATGATAATGAAGGCAATGGACGATCCAAATTGAAATACAATTAGGTTTTTCCTCAAAAAGTATTGAAAACTAAATTTATTGGCCGTTCTCGCTTTATCTTGGATTGCTTTAATGGGCGAGTAAGCAGAAAGTATAGAAGACGGATAAAAACCAGAAAGTAAGAGGACAATCATTGATAGTCCAAGCAGAAATAGTAGATTATTTAAATTCAGGTAGTCAAAGCTGAAACCTGAAGGCAGTACTTGTTGAAAGTAGTTGGCAGCTAATTGACTCAATAGAATCGCTCCCAGAATGGCAATTATAATAATGATGTAGGTTTCTAATAAGAACTGACTGATTAACTGTTTTCTTGAGCTACCTAAGGTCTTACGAATCCCTACTTCCTTTGCCCTAAGCTTGGCTTGCGCTGTTTCTAAGTTAATAAAGTTTATGCAAGCAATAATTAAGATGAAGAAGCCAATAAAAGCCAATCCTCTTAATATACTTTTATCAGCTTTATGGCCATCGAAAGTGCTTGAAAAATGCATTTCGCTCAATGGTTCTAAGCTAAAGGAAGTATGCCAATCGCCATCTTCTTCAAGGTATTTATCGGTAATTTGTATTAATTCCGACTGTGCTTTGTTACTTTTATTTGGGATAAGCTTGACAAATAATTGAGCTGAAGAGCTTACTGAATTCCAGTTGTCTACATTTCTTTGAGCGCGAATATCAGCATTGTTCAGGAGGCTGGCATATGAAATAAAATCTGTAAATATGAGGTCGCTGCGCTGATCAAGGTCTGCTACCACACCTGTCACTACTACCTTTAGCGTGTCAGTATAGATTAATTCACTCCCAATAATGTCATTTAGCGCTTTCTCTCCAAAGTATTTATTGGCCGCACGCTGTGTTAATACAACTGTACTAGGCTTATCTAATGCCGTTGCTGCTGATCCCGCTAGCCACGTATACTCAAAGAGGTTGAAATAATTTTTATCGACAAAAGCAACCTTTTCATTGACACCAAAATTATCCGCTTTGTCACCAGATTCAACTAAAAACCGATATGCGGTAAAAATAGGAGCGGCTACTTCTACTGCTGTCATCTCGTTCCTAACAGCTTCAACTAAAGGGATAGGCGATCCTGGAGTCGGCCATTCTTCCTGGCCGTTACTTGAAAGCGTATTTATTCTATAAATTTGATCAAGGTCTTTGTGGAAGGTGTCATAGCTAAATTCATAGCGCACTAAATTGAATACGATAAAGCATGCAGCAATTCCAATAGAAAGGCCTATCACATGGATAAATGATCTGAGGCCAAATTTCCTGATATTTCTAAGGGCAATTTTAAGGTGGTTAATTAGCATGATTGTCTTTTTATATTTAGTTACAGTACTTTGCAACCTTAGCTGCAATCGAACAGGCCCTTTATTCGCTTTTTAATGACTCGACTGGGTTCATTAAGGCGGCCTTAACGGATTGATAGCTGACGGTAAAAAAAGCAATGCCAATCACAGCTAGACCTACACTGGCAAACATCCACCAGCTGATATCTATTTTGTAAGCGAAATCTCCCAGCCATTGATTCATAGCATACCAGGCAATAGGCGTCGCAATGCAGAGTGCGATGATCATCAGCTTGATAATGTCCTTGCTTAGCATGGCTACAATGCTTATTGTACTAGCGCCCAGCACTTTTCTCATTCCTATTTCTTTTTTCCTTTGCTGGATAATAAAAGAGGATAATCCAAATAGCCCTAAACAGGCAATTAATATTGTCACCCCTCCGCCAATAGCGAAGATATTTCCAAGTCTGCGATCATCTTCATAAAATGAAGCCCACTGCTCCTCCAAAAAGTGGTATTCCATGGAAGAAAAGTTATCGAACTGCTTGTGGACACTTTTAGCATGTGTAAGTACCTCCTCAGTATGTTTAGGATCAAATTTCAAGGAAAAGTAATCGATATTTTGAAAAATATTTGATCTATATCCCAATACGATTGGCCCCACTTCTTTGTGCAGCGACTCAAAGTTGAAATCCTTTACCACCCCAACTATTTTTACTAGCTGATTGGTGCCATCACCAACATTAATCAGTTGGCCTATCGGATCTGCTAAACCCAAGGTTTTCACTGCTGTTTCATTGAGCACTATGTGAAGCGAGTCGCTACTGGTATTTCCACTAAATCCCTGTCCCGCTATCAGCTCAATTTCATAGAGCTCAATCATGTCCTCATCAAAGCCTAAGTAATTCATTTTAATGGAATCTTCTGCGCCATTATTTCGAGCGTATACTTCTTTCAGTGATTTCCATTCACCCGGAACCCGGGAGGAAACAGCAGCTTGCTGAATATAGGGTGACTTCTCAAATTCAGATTTCATGGTCTCAAATCGTTGGCGTACATTTCCATTGTTAATATCCACTACCAGCATTTGGTCATTTTTAAAACCGATATTAGCATCCTGGATATAATTTAATTGTAGGTATGCAATGAGCGTAGCTAAAATCATTACTGTAGATAATGTAAACTGAATGCCTACCAAAGCTCTTCTCAGGTTTACGCTTCCGGCACTTGTTTGCATAGCACCTTTTAATATGCTAGCGGTTCGCAAGCGTGACATTAACCAGGCAGGATAGCTGCCTGACAGTAATCCAACAGCTATAGAAACCACGGATAGTAGGCCGAATACATTAAGGAAAGTAGTGACAGAAAAACGAAAGTTTTTACCCGCTAACTCATTGAATGTCGGTAAGAGCAGATCTATTAAAAAGAGCGATAGGACAAGTGAAATCAGTGCAAATAGTACTGACTCGGTAAGAAATTGGCCTATCAATTGCTGCCGGGAGGCACCGGAAACCTTACGTACCCCAATTTCTTTACCTCTGCTCAATGACTTGGCAGTGGCAAGGTTCATATAGTTTATACAGGCAATCAAAAGCATAAAAATAGCTATCGCAGTAAACACATAAATATATGTGAGTTGTCCGCGATCGCCATCAGTAGCAAATTCAATTCCGGCGGAATGAAAATGGATATCGCTTAGTGCCTGAAGCTCAAATTTATGT
>JBKEFO010000044.1:0-14889 GCA_046709585.1 Marivirga sp. | reverse complement strand
ATTTGGAAATAGGCAACTCGCAAGCACGCTTTCTATATGCTATAAGATACTTAACCTCCTTAAAACTACAGCCCAAAAAAAAGCTTTATTGAAACGTGTCGCTTTCGAAAGTAAACAAGCAATTGTGAATGGAAGAATAGGGCTGTTTTTCGGCTTTCTTCGCCTAGGAATTAAAACATTATTAAAGTAATGCAGAAAATACTTTTCGTCTGTTTAGGAAATATATGTAGGTCCCCTTTGGCCGAGGCACTTTTTAAGAAGAAGGTGATACAAAATGGTCTTACAGAATATTTTAAGATCGACTCATGTGGCACATCAGACTATCATATTGGTGAGCTGCCGGATGATAGAACAATTGCAAATGCTAAGGCAAACGGTTTAAAGATAAATCACCGCGGCAGACAATTTACTACCGATGATTTCAAGAAATTTGATAAAATCTTGGTGATGGACAGGTCGAATTTAGAAAATGTTTTCAGTTTGAGTACTCGTCTCTCAGAACGTGAAAGGGTAGCATTAATCCGCGATTACGAGGAAGAAAATTCACTTAAAGGCACAAATGTTCCTGACCCATATTATGGAGGAGAAAAGGGATTTCAGAATGTTTACGATATACTAGAACGCTGCACTGGTAAGCTGTTAGAAACCCTATAAGTTATCCTGCCAAGTTCTCCTTCTGTTTAATTTAAGATCTTGAAGTATGGAAGCCTTTACACCTATATCAACACTAAAAGATTCTCCTCTTCCAAAAGGAACCCAGTTAGCATTGATCTGCCAACAATGGAGATTCCTGAAAATAGAAAACGAAGTCATAGTAAAGTCTCTATTGTCAATATCATAGCCGGAGGTGAAGCCCACCTTCCAGTTATCAGTAAAGTTAATGTCACCACTAAAATTAAGTGCTTGGACAGTCTCTGGCTCTTCAAAACCCAGCCTAGACCATCGGAAATTATAAGATATTCGTAAATTCCAAGGAATTTCGAAATCTACATACAGATTAGGATTGTTTAATAAAGCCTGCACTTGATCCTCGTTGGCACCAGTCTCTCTAGCCCTCTCTTCTAAATCAGTTCTATTTTCATCATCGCTCTTTCTACCTTTAGGGTTCAAATTGGTTGATAGTGCAATATTGAAAGAAGTAAACCTTCCTAAGCCTCCACCGGCTTCCCAAGCATATTGATCCCGTAAACTCTGAAAATATTCAGTCGTTCCGTTAGTCTTTTCTTGAATACTATCTACCTTAATCACATAAGGGTTCAATACAGCAGCGAAATTCACATCTAATTTACGGTTAAACAAGTTTGTCCTCGCTGATAAATTAAGGTTAGATAGCTTAAAGGAATCCGCCAAAACGTTATAAGCTGAGCTCAGGGATAAGTTGTCAAATATCTTAATCTTTTGCGCTGTATCCGAGGTATCCTTTTTCGTCTTCACTTTCATTTCAATCACATTATTTAAGCTAAACCCAATGTTTGCTGACTGACCAGCACCTGGGCTACCATAACTAAAACCATCATATTTGGAGAAAATCCTTGTATTGCCTAATGAATCGGTTTGAATTTCTTTATAGATCCCATACTTCTCATCTCCAAAATCAGGCCTCCAGTTCATACTTATAGAGGGTGTCAGAACATGACGCAAAGCTTGAATTCCTGCGACATTGGGATAGACCATTCCATATAGCCTTGTAGTAAACCCTATTCCAGCACTATAGCTTCCCGCTCTTGAAAAACCATCCAATGTATCGATTGCTACGGTTTTTAATTCTGAATCATAAAAATGATTAAGCTCCTTCAAATACCAAACCTCTTCATAGTTAAAAGTAGGACTTGCGGTAATAAAATTGAAAAGATTAAAAGAAGTAGAAATAGGGACTCTATGTTTGCCCCCATTATTGGCATTCTTAAGTAAGTAAGGAATGTTATCAACACTGAAGTCAGCAATACTGTCCACATTGCTATCCCCCACTCTGCCTATGTTATTACTTACCTTATTAGTTGAAACAAAGTTGTAGGAATAATTTAGCTTTTCTAACCACATAAAATTCTCTGCCTTAATTGATTTAAATGGATATTGTCTGTTCATGTTTAAAGCAACCTCGGGCAATAGAATATTAATCTCTTTTGTTGCCACATTTTGATCATGACGGGCACTAATCGCATAATTAAAAGGGGTGTTGGGTATCACATTGGAATAGGAGACACTACTGTTAAAAGTCTGCCTTACAGCTTGCTGCACACCCCCAACTGGATTGTTTCGGTTGTAAGAATTTGTACCGCCCTGAACACTAGCTGAAAACCTGCCAGTACCTTTGGACTCAGGCCTGTGAGACCAGGTAAACCAAAAATCCCTTGCGACGCTAGAATCCAACTCTGACTCAATACCATTTTGTTGGTTGAATGTTAAATTTAAATTACCCGTATAACTATATCGTTTTTTGTAAGTAGATCCTGCAGATAAACCAAAACTCCCTTTGGAGTAAATATCACCCATGATCCTCATGTCTACATAGTCATTAACAGCCCAATAATACCCGCCATTCCTAAGGAAGAACCCTCTGATTTTTTCTTCTCCATAAGTAGGAAAAAGTATTCCTGAGGATTTCTTATTAGGCATCGGAAATAGTCCGAATGGAAATAGAAAGGGTGTCGCAATTTCATTTAACTCTAGATTGAAAGGACCTGCAAGAATTTTATCATTAGGAATAAGCTTTATTTTACTGGCTGCAATACCGAAATGGGGATGTTCCAAGTTACAAGTAGTATAAATATTATCGACACCAAATATCTCGTCTTTCTCGTTTTTCTTGATCCACTCCGAGTGCATATAAGCCTCACCCTGTTGCGTTACTACCCCCGTAATGATCGCTTTTCGAGAATCAAAATTATATGTAATTCCTTCCGTTTGGTATACCTGCCCTTTGTCGGTAAATACAGGTTTACCAGTCACCTTGCCCGTGGAGTCCGTTAGTCCTTCTGCTTCTAGAATCTTAGTCGCGTAGTTAATTTTTACCTTATCTCCATCTAATTCAATATCCCCATAATCTACATGAGATGTATTGTACATGATGATATCCTGAGTTTTCAAATTAAAGTTAATAGAATCTTTGGCCTTATAATTGACTGTGGTATTAATATCGCCTACAGGAACTTTAGCAGTATCGGCCTTTATAACATTAGATTCGCTCAGATTAACTACCTTTGAGGAGTCTCTTGAACTAACTGCGGTAGCCTGCATATCTTGCTCCTGTGAAAAAGCTAATAATGGACAACAAATAATGATTAATGTAACTAATAACCGACTCAAATTCTTTCGTGGATTTTTCCGATTTCTGGATTTTTTTACAACTTTGTGTAAAATTATACTATTCAAATTTAACAACCGAAAGATTGTGAAAAATATTACCATACTTTCATTGCTTACCTTATTTATCATCCTCGGTTCTTTCACAAATTTGAATAGACCATCATATAAGGTTGACAAGATTGTTATTGATGCTGGGCACGGTGGAAAAGACGGTGGTACTTCAGGTGCCGTTTCGAAAGAAAAAGATGTTGCCTTAAAAATAGCTACCGAGCTTGGTACCATCATAAAAGAATATTTACCAGATGTTGAAATAATTTATACTAGAAACAACGATACATTTATTGAACTAGATGAGCGTGCAAACATAGCGAACAAAAATGGTGCCGACCTCTTTGTTTCCATACATTGCAATGCCGTAGAGTATAGTGACAAAGTAAAGGGCACAGAAACTTGGGTCATGGGGCTACATAAATCTGAAACAAATTTAAACGTTGCCAAAAGAGAAAATTCAGTTATTTTAATGGAGGAAAATTATACAGAGAAATATGAGGGCTTCGATCCTAATGATCCCGCATCGCATATATTATTTTCTTTGTATCAAAATGCATATCTTTCAAATAGTTTGAACCTTGCCGAGAAAATTGAGTATCAATTTAAAAAAAGGGTAGGAAGAAATAGTAGAGGGGTAAAACAAGCAGGGTTTGTGGTCTTGTATAAAAGCTCCATGCCTAGTGTATTGGTTGAAACTGGTTTTTTAAGTAACCCGACAGAAGAAAGGTATTTAAATGATGAACTCGGTCAAACCTACATTGCCTCAGGTATCTTTAGAGCTATAAGAGACTACAAGGTTGAAATTGAATCAATGAACTAAACATAAACAAATTGAAAATAGCAAAAGAAATTAAAATAGCCGTTCTAGCCATAAGCTCGCTAGTAATTTTTTATATCGGTTTCAATTATTTAAAAGGTGTCGAATTCTTTGATCCAACAAATGAGTACTATGCATTATACGAAAAATTAGATGGCTTAACCGTCTCAAACCCTGTTCTTCTAAGTGGTTTATCCGTTGGAAGAGTCAGTGATATAGAGATATTGCAAGACGATGAAGACAGGGTTAAAGTCTACTTTGAAGTAAGAGAGGGTATTACTTTAGGTACCCAAAGTGTTGCCTTATTAAGTACTGACTTGCTTGGGACACAAACTATTGTTTTACAGCGGTTCGAGGTAACAGATGTTTTACTACAAGGAAGTGAAGTGATTGGTAAGAGCGAACAGTCGCTCACTGCGCAGATCCAAGAGCAAGCGTATCCTGTGCTTAAGACCTTAGATTCCGTTGGTCGCCACTTAAATGGCATCTTAGAAAACATTGATAGCAATGAAAAAATGATCAATGGGATATTAGCGGATGTAAAATTAGCTACATCTACAATTGCTAGCTTCTCAACAAAAGAAGCGCAGATAAAGTCGATGCTTAATGACTTCAAGAAAATATCCGGCGCACTTGCCGACGAGCAAAACGGCTTAAAAGCTACATTAGCTAAAACTAATGGCATCTTAGATTCTGTCAACAACTTAGAAATGAATCAGCTATTCAGCAATATGGATTCTACTATTCAGAACATGAATGCTATAATTGCGTCCATGAATGATGGCGAAGGTACAGTTGACAAGCTATTATCAAGTGACTCCTTATATAATAGCTTAAATCAAACTATGGTTGATTTAGACAAGCTACTGATAGATTTCAGGGAGCAACCGAAAAGATATGTTCATTTTTCTTTATTCGGAAAAAAGGAAAAGAAGAAATAAAGCAAACTTAACAACTTATATAGTACCATATCAATGGATATAGCATTCAACAAAAACGAAGACAGCAACAAGCAATTAGTTGATAAATTAAAATACAGACTAGACCAAGTTTATCTGGGTGGCGGAGAAAAGAAGATAGCTTCACAGCATAAAAAAGGGAAGCTTACAGCTAGAGAGCGCATTGACTATCTTATTGATGACGATTCGGAATTTTTAGAAATTGGTGCGTTCGCTGCAGATGGAATGTACGAAGATGTTGGTGGCTGTCCATCGGCAGGTGTGATAACAGGTATTGGTTACGTAAAAGGAAGACAAGTAGTAATTGTTGCCAATGACGCCACAGTAAAGGCTGGTGCGTGGTTCCCTATGACTGCCAAGAAAAACCTTCGTGCACAAGAGGTCTCGATGGAAAATAAATTACCTATCATATACTTGGTTGATAGCGCAGGTGTTTTCCTTCCGATGCAAAATGAGATATTTCCTGACAAAGAGCATTTTGGAAGGCAGTTTAGAAATAACGCGATGATGTCTTCCATGGGGATTATTCAAGTTGCTGCCATTATGGGCAGTTGCGTCGCTGGTGGAGCTTATCTTCCAATCATGGCTGATGAGGCAATGATTGTAAATGAAACAGGGTCAATTTTTTTAGCAGGCTCCTACCTTGTAAAAGCCGCTATCGGTGAATCTGTAGACAATGAAACTCTAGGAGGAGCCTCTACACATTGCGAGATATCTGGCGTTACAGACAATAAGTACGACACTGATGAGGAATGTCTGGATGCCATCAGGAAGATTTTCGATAAAATCGGCTCCTCACAAACAGCAGGTTTTGATAGAGCTGAGCCAAAAGCGCCTAAGTTAGATGAAAAAGAGATCTACGGTATCCTTCCTCATGACAGAGTAAAGCCATACGACACCAAAGAGATCATCAAAAGATTAGTCGACGATTCCGATTTTGATGAGTACAAGGCACTTTACGGGAAATCGCTCATATGTGCGACGGCACGAGTTGATGGATGGGCTGTAGGTATTGTGGCCAATCAACGACAGGTGGTAAAAACCAAGAAAGGTGAAATGCAGATGGGAGGCGTAATCTATTCAGATTCTGCGGACAAAGCTGCACGTTTTATCATGAACTGCAATCAAAGAAAAATACCGCTTATATTTTTACAGGATGTGAGTGGCTTTATGGTAGGTAGCAAATCAGAACATGGTGGTATCATTAAAGATGGAGCAAAGATGGTCAATGCTATGGCCAACTCTGTGGTGCCAAAATTCACCTTCCTCATGGGTAACTCTTACGGTGCCGGTAACTACGCTATGTGTGGCAAAGCCTACGACCCTCGTTTGATCTACGCCTGGCCAACGGCGAAAATGGCTGTAATGAGTGGAGCAGCAGCAGCAAAGACATTATTACAAATTAAGGTAGCGACCTTAAAAGCAAAAGGTGAAGAGATTTCAGAAGAAAATCAACAAAAGATGCTTGCTGAAATAACAAATAAGTACAATGAGGAACTTTCTCCGTATTACGCAGCTGCACGATTATGGACAGATGGTATTATTGATCCTTTAGAGACTAGAAAGGTGATTTCTATGGGTATCGAGGCCGCAAACCATGCGCCTATTGAAAGACAATTCAATGTTGGCATCATCCAAACCTAAAAAATCTTAGTTGAGCATATGGGAAAAATAGATGAAAAAGAGCTCAAGGCACTTGTCTCTTTACTTGAAGATGAGGACAGTGAAATCAGTAGGCATGTAGAAGAAAAGATCATGTCTTTGGGTGGGCCAATTATTCCATTTCTTGAAGAGCAATGGGAAAATAGCTTTGACGCTACCATTCAGCGAAAGATCGAAGATATGATCCATGCACTTCAATTTGATCAATTAAAGGAACGCCTTAGCAAGTGGAAGGAACAAGGTGATAATAGCTTAACAGAAGGTATGTGGCTAATCTCTACTTACCAATATCCTGACGCCAGTTTACATGACCTAAAGCAAGAAATTGAGCAGATTTATTATAAAATATGGACTGAACTAACTGAGGAATTACACCCATACGATACAGTAAAGATAATTAATAGCGTACTATTTCAAGGACTGAAATTTAGAGCCAATACTAAAAATTTTCACGGGCCTAATAACTCCTTCTTAAAGTCCGTACTGGAAAGTAAAAAGGGCAATCCAATTTTATTATCTGTCATCTATATATTAATAGCAGAAAGGTTAGGGATTCCTATATACGGTGTCAACCTTCCCAATCTTTTCATTATCACTTATAAAACAGAAGAATTACAATTTTATATTAACCCTTTTAATAGGGGGCTTATCTTCTCAAAAAAAGATATTGACAACTACATCGCAAATTTAAATCTCACGCCAAAAGACACCTACTATCAGCCTTGTTCAAATGAAGACATCATGAAAAGAGTCTTAAGGAACTTGATAATGGCTTACGAAAAATTAGATGAACATGATAAGTCAAATGAAGTAAAGGAGCTCTTGGTTCAATTGCAAGGCGGCATTGATTATGATGCTTTAGGTATCTAAAATTTTAAAATTCTGCACCCCATCGTATTCACTACCTGCATAGAATCTACTGAACCTCTGTTTTTTATTTGAAAGATAGCATCCTTAGCATATTGTCTTTCGACAGATCCAACATTTTGAGGATTGTCATCTATAGGACCCTTGAATAAAATATTAACTTTATTGTTCACTATATGTATAATAAACACCTCTGGTAGTTTATTTGCTTTCAGAAGTTGCACAAGCTGTTGTTCTGGATCAGAAAAATAACGCCCCCTCCACTTCGATTTTTCCATAAAACTACGCATCTGGCCCAATGTATTCTTGCTTGAAATTCTTTGCTCATGAGGATTAATATAGACTACTTTAAAAGCATTAGAATAGGCATGAGCAGCTAAGGCTTCAATTCTTTTCTTGTAGTGTGAAACATAAGCACAATCATTATCAACAAATATTACCACCACCTTATTGTCACCAAAAATCTGGTCTAAATTATACGTCCTTGCTTCCATTACATCCTCCAGCTCAATAGAGGGTAGTTCTTGACTAGTGGCTTTATAAACTAATAAGATAAAAGTGATTAAAAATAAATTTCTCATAGTCATGAATTTGTGTTGTAACATATATAATAGCTCCCTAAAGGCTTAAAATGCAGTGCGTATCTATTTTCTACGCCATCCTTATTAATGGTACCTATACAAGAAGAGAATTGCTCGTCAAAGCTTCCTACCTGCAGATGTTTTTTAAAATCGATCCCTCCTACCATATGTAATTTATAAAGCACCTCTTTGGCAGACCAAATTTTACTTAACAGTGCCAAGTCATCTTTGCATATCGCTAGCTCTTCTTCACTATATAGTCTACTGGCAATACGTTCCATCTTCGCTTGTGGCATTTCAATATCTATGCCAACATTTACTCCCTTGCCTACCAAGGCCACGACAAAATTCTGTGTATGTGATAATGAGAGCTGGTATTGACTAGTCAATAATTCAGGCTTACCATATTCATTTCTAAACACGCCATTATAACCAATAGACAGCTCGGTCATCATTTTATAAACGAGGGACCTGCCTGCCAAAAACTCCAATCGCTTAGAAGGATGATGGACAGCGCCTAACAACTCTAGGTCTTCCTCGCTTAAATACGCTGTATTTAAAAGCGATTCCTCCCCTTCAGAAATATTCCAACCCGATAAATAAATATTTTCTCCTACTGACTCTATAAAGTTTAAAGGCATAATGTAAATTTACGACATGCCTAAAATTAATGTAGAAAAGCTTCAATCCCTAACAGGACATAAAGATTGCTTGTATTCAATAGCTGCTGGTAACAATAAGAACACCGTATTCACCAGTGGTGGCGATGGTTTGGTGGTACAATGGGACTTAGAGAACCCTGGAGTTGGAAAGATGGTGGCAAAAGTACCCAATTCAATCTTTGCCATACACTATAGTAAAGAAAAAAACCATTTACTTATTGGTCATAATTTTGAAGGTGTGCACCTTCTTGATTTAGAAAGTAAAGTAGAGCAAAAGTCAGCTAAAATAACAAGCTCCTATATTTTTGACCTCAAGCAAATAGGCTCAATAATTTACTGTGCCTGTGGCGACGGAATATTAGTGCTATTACATTCTGACGATTTATCTGTTATAAAAAAAATTAAAATAAGCGAAAAAAGCCTAAGATCTTTGTCTGTTAATCTTGACAACAACAGGCTCGCTATAGGTTGTAGCGACCATTCTATTTATATACTAAATATAAAGACACTTGCCATCGAAAAACAAATTCTTGGACATACCAATTCGGTATTTACAGTCTGTTACCATCCCAATGGAGCATATTTAATATCTTCAGGAAGAGATGCGCATATAAAAATCTGGGATACTCAAAGTTACGAATTGAAGGAGGAGATAGTTGCACATTTGTATGCCATAAACCACTTAGTTTTTTCTCCTGACCATTCCTATTTCGCCAGCTGCAGCATGGACAAAAGCATTAAAATTTGGGATGCTGAGAACTTCCGTTTACTCAAAGTGATAGACAAAGCAAGGCATGCAGGACACGGCACATCGGTAAACAAGCTTTTGTGGTCAGAAGATCAAAACAGACTACTTAGTGTAAGTGACGACAGAAGTGCCTCCATTTGGGATATTCAAATAGATAATTAACAATAACATGGTATATTTGCAACATATAATCAGTTACCGCTGTTGTTAATATAGAAATAAATCCTTATTATTTCTTTGAACCAAGAAATGCCTTAAAGTAGAAAAACATGAATATTACTCCATTAGAAATTCGACAAAAAGAGTTTGAAAAAGTCTTTCGCGGATATGATAAAGATGAAGTAGCAGCATTTCTATCTTCTATGTCACAGGAGTGGGAGCGTGCAATGGACACGCAAAAAGAATTAAAAATTAAGCTTGAAGGTGCAGAGAAAGAAGTAGACAAATTAAGGCAAGTAGAAAACTCCCTGTACAAAACGCTTAAAACTGCTGAGGATACTGGCGCCAACGTCGTCAGCCAAGCGAATAAAACTGCTGAGCTTCATTTGAAAGAGACTCAAATGAAAGCGGACCAACTTATTCAAGAGGCTAGCATAAAAGCACACCATATTGTGGAAAACGCTATTAAGCGTGCCCAAGCTATTATGACCGAAATGGAGGAAGAGGTTCAAGAGCTCACCGAAGGTTTAAAATCATTAGAGCAACATAGGGAAAACATCACTGAGGAGCTTAAAAATTTAAGCGCTGGACTTCAAGATAGAGTAAAGAAGGTTGAAGATAGAGTAAAACACATAGATGTAGAAACCCACCTAAAAAGAGCGCGTAATGCTGTTAAGAAGGTTCAAAATGCAAAATATGACCAGCTCGACGAAATTGAGACTGTACCGCTCATAAAGAAGGAGAAAGTAGCAGAAAAAGAAGAAATTTTAGCGCCAGCCGTTTCCATTGCCAAGCGACCACAAAAAGGAGTGGCCAAAGAAACAGGGGAAGACACTTCATTTTTTGACGACATCTAACCATGCCTACAGGAAAAGTAATACTCTCTGGCATGGCCTTTTACGGTTACCATGGCTATTATTCTGAAGAAAATAAACTAGGCAACCATTACGTAGTGGACTTAAAAGTAACTACTAATTTTGAAGTAAAGGAAGATGAGCTAGAGGGCACCATTAATTACGAAATACTGTATAAGCTGACAGAAAAGGTGATGCTAACACCCTACAAACTGTTAGAAACTTTAGGATATAAGATCGTTCAGGCTGTATTTAATAAGTTTCCTACAGCTGAAGCTGTCCAAATTCTCATCAAGAAGAAACAACCCCCTATCGGTGCACTTTGCGACTATGCAGCAGTAGAATTAACGTTACGCAGAGAGGAACTTGTATAGAAATGTTCTACGTATTAGCGCCGCTCATTCCTAAATAGGATAAAGGCACTAGCGTACTGTTCAAAAGAGGGTTACTAGACTTCAAACGTTTGCTTTTTAGCCTAAAAAAAGCCTATTTCACATTATTTAAGAACCAAAATCCAAATACCGTGGAGAAAGCAAAGCCAACATACGACTTCGAAAAATATAAAACGCCTACAGGCACTACCCTTAATTGCAAAGGATGGGTGCAAGAAGCAGCTTTACGTATGCTTTTGAATAATTTGGATCCTGAAGTGGCAGAAAGACCGGAAGATTTAATTGTTTATGGGGGCCGAGGGAAAGCTGCAAGAAACATAGAATCGCTCGACCTGATTATTAAGGCGCTCAAAGAAATTGAGAATGATGAAACCCTAATAGTCCAGTCTGGTAAGCCGGTAGGTATTCTTCCTACGCACAAAGACGCACCAAGAGTACTCATTTCAAATTCCCAACTAGTACCTAACTGGGCTAACTGGAAGCATTTTGAGGAATTAGAGAACAAAGGACTGATGATGTACGGCCAGATGACTGCTGGAAGCTGGATCTATATTGGCTCTCAAGGTATCGTGCAAGGCACCTATGAAACCTTTTCTGCCATTGCCAACAAAGACTTTAATGGCTCCTTGGAAGGTACTTTAACCGTGACTGCCGGACTGGGTGGTATGGGTGGTGCACAGCCATTGGCTGTTACCATGAACGATGGCGTTTGTTTAGTCGCCGAAGTAGAGAAATGGAGAATAGATAAAAGAATACAAACACGCTATCTAGATGAAAGCGTAGAGGATATTGATGTCGCAATTGACAGGGCATTAGAGGCAAAGGCTAACAAAGAGCGTGTATCGATAGGCGTACATTGTAACATTGTACATTTATTGGAGCGCTTAATAGAAAGAAACCTCACCCCTGACATCTTAACAGATCAAACTTCAGCGCATGACCCCCTAATTGGCTACATTCCTCATCAAATATCATTAGAGGAGTCTAACGTCCTAAGAGAGGCTAATCCTGATAGATATACCGAGTTAGCCTACGAATCGATGTACAAACATGTAGCGTTGATGTTAGCGCTTCAAAAAATGGGCGCTGTTACCTTCGATTATGGAAACAATTTACGTGCAAGAGCACAAGAAAAAGGGTTGAAGCACGCCTTTGACTTCCCTGGCTTTGTGCCTGCTTATATCAGGCCTTTATTCTGTGAGGGAAAAGGTCCTTTCAGGTGGGTTGCCTTATCCGGAGATCCTGAAGACATTAAAAAGACTGATGACCTGATTTTAGAACTATTTCCTGAAAATGAATCTTTAAGGCGATGGATTGAAATGGCACAAGAGCGCATTGCTTTTCAAGGCTTACCGGCAAGAATTTGTTGGCTAGGTCAAGGTGAAAGGGAAAAAGCGGGTCTGGCCTTCAATAAATTGGTGCGAGAGGGAAAAGTAAAAGCCCCTATTGTAATTGGTCGTGACCATTTGGATACGGGTTCAGTGGCTTCCCCTAATAGAGAGACAGAAGCAATGCTAGACGGCTCAGATGCGGTTGCCGATTGGCCTGTACTAAATGCCCTCATCAATACGGCTGGTGGTGCCAGCTGGGTATCTTTACATCATGGCGGTGGTGTAGGTATGGGGTATTCAATACATGCAGGTATGGTAATCGTCGCCGATGGAACGGATGACGCTGACGTAAGAATTAAAAGAGTGCTTCATAATGACCCCGGTATGGGAGTGATCAGACATGCGGACGCAGGTTACGACATCGCAAAGGATACGGCTAGAAAACATAAGTTAGACCTGAAAGACCGCTTGCATTAATTTTAAGCGTACATTTGCGGTCACTATATTTATTCATAAATGTTATACCTCCACAGAAGGATGAATAACAGATAAAACTATACATTTCAAGACTTACACTATGCTTCTTATCAACATAAAAGAACTTTTTGGTACACATTTTTCAAATGTGATTTTACGTGGCAATGATTTAGGTAAACTTCCCTCCATCAAGAATGCTTACATTAAAATTGAAGGGGATCATATTCTTAATTTTGGCACCATGGACAAGTTAGACCTGTCCAATGAGAAAGATGAAATAGTTGACCTTAGCGGACAGCTTGTACTTCCCTCCTTCTGCGATTCACACACACATATTGTTTATGCAGGAAGCAGAGAAAGTGAATTTGTCGATAAAATAAATGGGCTAGATTATGCTACAATCGCTGCCAACGGTGGTGGAATTCTCAACTCTGCCAAGAAACTGGCCACCGCCACGGAAGACGAACTTTATGCCTCTGCCATGGAGCGCATTAGTGAAGTACAAGCTTTGGGTACCGGAGCAATAGAAATTAAAAGTGGTTATGGACTAAGCCTTGAAGCTGAATTAAAGATGCTTCGTGTAATCAAGCGCATTAAAGAAAGTGTTAAAATGCCTGTCAAGGCCACCTTTCTAGGTGCGCATGCCTACCCTGCTGAATTCAAGGACAACCATGAGGGTTACCACAATTTAATCATCAACGAGATGCTTCCAGCCATAGCAGAGGAAAAGCTAGCAGACTACATTGATGTTTTCTGTGAGACAGGCTTTTTTGATGCAGAGAGCAGTGAGCGAATTTTAGAGGCTGGCGCAAAATATGGCCTGAAAGCTAAAATTCATGCCAACCAACTTGACAATAGCGGCGGTGTGCAACTAGGGCTGAAAATGGGCGCCGTATCAGTTGATCATTTAGAGGCTTTGGAAGAAAAAGAAGTGAAGCTGTTAAGCAGAAGTGAAACCATGAGTACACTACTTCCTAGTGCTGCTTTCTTTTTACGCATGCAATATCCGCCGGCCCGAGAACTTATCCAAGCCAAAGCAGCTGTTGCTCTAGCGACAGATTATAACCCCGGCTCGTCACCAAGTGGAAATATGCCATTGCTGATATCCTTGGCGTGCATCCAAATGAAGATGACACCCGAGGAAGCTATTAATGCAGCTACCCTCCACGGTGCAATAGCCATGGAGGTAGAAAACAAAGTAGGTTCGATACAGAATGGTAAATTGGCCAATTTAATCGTTACAAAAAACATTCCTTCATTGGCTTACCTCCCCTATGCATTTGGCTCTCAGTCAATAGACAAGGTGATGTTGGCGGGAGAATGGATTTAACGCAATTTTTATATACCGAAGCATCGTCCATCACTGATCTCCTAAATAAAAGAGAAGGAGAATCTAAATTAGGTGAGCGCGTAAGTTATGGTGAAGATTATGCTTCGGATACTACTCAATTTGTAGTTTTAGGCATTGCTGAATCGATAGGTGTAAAGGGGAATTTAGGAATTGCAGGAGCGCATACTGCTTGGCAAGTTTTTTTAAAAAGCTTCCTAAACATACAAAATACCAAGGCGCTCAAGGCAGAATCTATCCATCTGTTAGGCCATTTTAATTTTCAAGTGCTGTACGATAGTTGCAATACCACAGAAGATTACCGAAAAGCGACGGAGTTTGTTGATGATGCTGTTTATCCAATTATCAAAGAAATAGTGAGTCATGGCAAGATCCCCATCATCATTGGAGGAAGCCATGCCAACGCTTATCCTATTATAAAAGGATGCAGCCTTGCCCATAAAACTGGCATTGCTGCTATCAACTTAGATGCGCATGCAGATTTCAGACAGCTGGAGGGACGCCATAGTGGGAATCCATTCTCTTATAGTCATCACGAAGGACTGCTGGAAGCTTATGGTGTTATAGGATTGCATGAAAATTACAATAGCCAAGCGATGCTTGATGAAATGGATAGTAAGCAGATCCATTATACCACATGGGAAGATATTTATCTGAGAAAGAAAGTCCGTTTCG